>NZ_JADEWP010000091.1:0-9596 GCF_015207535.1 Cyanobium sp. LEGE 06143
CATCAGCAGGTGGCGGTGGAGGCTGAAACGGGAGCTGTCACAGGCGAGGCGCAGCTGAGCGGGGGGTGGGGCTCAGGGGCGGCGCCACACCAGGTCGTCCTCGGCCAGCAGGTTGTCGGCGGCGGCCGGACCCCAGGTGCGGGCCTCGTAGGGCTGCACCGGCAGTTGCCAGGGCGCATCCTCGATCAATTTGATCAGCGGGGTGTAGAGCCTCCAGGCGGCTTCCACTTCGTCGCTGCGGGTGAACAGGGTGGGCTCCCCCAGCATGGCGTCGGCGAGCAGGCGCACGTAGCCCTCATCACTCGGCTCGCCGAAGGACTCGTCGTAGCTGAAGGCCATGTCCACCGGGCGGCTGCGCATGCCGGAGCCCGGAGACTTCACCTCGAACTTGATCTCGGCGCCCTCGTCGGGCTGGATCCTCAGGATCAGCTGGTTGGGGGTGGGGGCGCCGCCGGCGGCATCGAACAGGTGCACCGGAGCCTTGCGGAAGGTGAGCACCACTTCGGAGAGCCGTTTGGGCAGGCGCTTGCCCGTGCGCAGGTAGAAGGGCACCCCCTGCCAGCGCCAGTTGTTGATGAACAGCTTCATGGCCACGTAGGTCTCGGTGGTGCTGTTCGGATCCACACCCTGCTCCTCGCGGTAGCCCTGAATCGGACTGCTGCGGCTGCCACCGGCGCTGTACTGGCCGCGCACGCAGCACTTCCAGGGCTCATCCTCATGGGCCAGGTGGGCGGCCTGCAGCACCTTGGCCTTCTCGTTGCGGATCGCCTCGGCGTCGAAGCGGCCAGGCGGCTCCATGGTGGTGAGCGCCAGCATCTGGGTGAGGTGGTTCTGCACCATGTCCCGCAGGGCGCCTGAGGTCTCGTAGTAGCCGGCCCGCTCTTCCACCCCCACGGTTTCAGCGGCCGTGATCTGCACGTTGGCGATGTAGTTGCGGTTCCAGATCGGCTCGAAGATGGTGTTGGCGAAGCGCAGCACCAGGATGTTCTGAACGGTCTCCTTGCCCAGGTAGTGGTCGATCCGGAAGATCTGTTTCTCCTTGGCGCAGCTCAGCACCACCCGGTTCAGCTCCTGGGCGCTGGGGTAGTCGGTGCCGAAGGGCTTCTCGATCACCACGCGGCTGCGCTCGCTGTCGCTGAGCAGGCCGGCGGCGGCCAGGGCGCGGGTGCCGCTGCCGTAGAAGGCGGGCGATACGGAGAGATAGAAGGTGCGGTTGCCCCGGGTGGCCCGCATCCGGTTGATCGCTTCGAGCCGCTCCCCCATGGTCACGATCGTGGCGGGGTTGGAGAGGTCGGCCGACTCATAGAACAGGCCGGCGGCGAAGTTCTCCCAGGCGACGGGGTCCTCGGCGATCACGTCGCTGAGGGAGCTGGCCATGCGTGAGCGAAACTCCTCGTCGCTCCAGGGGCGGCGGGCGCAGCCGAGCACGGCGAACTCACTGGGCAGGCGCCGCTGGCGGTGCAGCTCGAACAGGGCCGGGATCAGCTTGCGGTGGGTGAGATCACCGCTGGCCCCGAAGATCACGATGATCTGGGGGGCGATGACCCGCTCCTGGCGCAGGCCGACCCGCAGCGGATTGGTGAGAACGGCGGCCATGGAGCACCCAGTGATCCCTCTGGTTTAACGGCGCCAGCGTCAAAGCCCAGCCCAGCGGAGCCTTTGTGATCCGCTCTGTGAGCGAACACGAAAAAAAGCCCGCCGGTTGGCGGGCAGCGACGTCAGTAGGTTTCCACGTGCCAGCGGTCGGCCTTCTTGAGCTGGGGCCTCAGCTCGCTCCAGTCGATGCCCTTGGCGGCGGCAGCGGTGGTCATGGCCTCGTCGATGCCCGGCTCCATGCCGCGCAGACCGCACATGTACACGTGGGTCTTGGGATCTTCGATCATGGTGAAGATCTCATCGGCATGCTCCAGAACCCGGTCCTGGATGTACATGCGGCCATCCCTGCTGTTCTTCTGCTCGCGGCTGATCGCCTTGGTGTAGCGGAAGTTGTCGGGGAACTGGCTCAGGTAGTGCTCGAAGTCGGCGTCGTAGAGCAGGTTGGGGGTGGTGGGCACGCCCATGAACAGCCAGGCCTTGCCGCGGAAATGCCAGCCGTTCTTCTCCCGCTCAGCCGGCTCGAACATGCGGCGCAGGTAGGCACGCATCGGCGCGATGCCGGTGCCGGTGGCCAGCATGATCACGTTGGCCTCCTCATCCTCAGGCAGGAGCATCTCCTTGCCCACCGGACCGGTGATTCTCACCTTGGCCCCGGGGTCGATGTCACACAGGAAGGAGGAGCAGACGCCGTTGATGGTGGCGCCGTCCAGCTCGTACTGGAGCTGGCGCACGCACAGCGACACGGTATGGGCCTCCATGTTGTCGCCGTGGCGGGTGCTGGCGATCGAGTAGAGGCGGAGCTTGTGGGGCTTGCCCTTGGCATCGGTGCCGTCGGGAATGATGCCGATGCTCTGGCCCTCCACGTAATGGAGCTGGGGATCGCCGCCCGCCRGGTCGARGGTGATGTGGTTCACCCGGCCGATGGCTCCTTCGGCCAGCAGGCTGTAGTTCTCGGTGACGGTGCCGACGAACGGATCCTTGGGCTTGTAGAGGTTGACCGGGACGGCGGCGTGGGACACGGCAGCTGGTTTCGAGGGGTTGGGGGCGGTCTCCGGGCCGATCACATCGATGGAGGTGCGCTGCACCAGCAGCCGGTAGCGGATCGTCTGGCGCGCGTTGATGAAGTCCTGCACGGCTGCCACCTGCTCGGGCGTGGGCAGGTTGGGCTTGCTCACCCGCACCGAAGCGCGAATCAGGGGCGGGTTCTGCTCCCAGTCGATGCTGATGCCCACCAGCTCGGAATCCTGGCCCAGGGTGATGGTTTCAGTGCGCAGGCTCTCGGCGATCGCCACTTCCACCCGGTTGAGGGAGGCCTGGCGCCTGGCCTGGCCGATCAGGCCCACGAAGCTGGTGCTGAGGGGCACCAGCAACAGGCCGGTGAGCAGCAGGCTCACGAAACCCAGCCGACTCTGCAGCAGCCGCTGACGCAGTTCCGGCCGGGTGATCCCCAGGGTCACCAAGGCGCCGCTGAGGATTCCCAGCAGGTTGGCGGCGAACAGCAGCCCTGCCCCCTGGGCCCGCTGCCATTCGCCGGCCGCCACCAGCAACCCGAACACACACACCGGCGGCACCAGGGCCACGGCGATGGCGGTGCCGGCCAGCGAGCCCACCGCCTTGACCCGCACCTTGGCGTAGGTGGCGATGGCCCCGGCCACGATGGCGATGGCCAGGTCCAGCAGATTCGGACTGGTGCGGCCGATCACCTCGGAGCCGAACACCGGCAACCCCACGATCAGCCCCAGGCCGGCCGACAGCACCACGGTGGTGGCGACGCCGATGGCCAGGGTGAGCAATCCCCGCCCCACCAGCGGCAGCCGGCCCTGCAGGATCGCGAAGGCCGTGGCCCGCAGGGGCAGGATCCAGGGGGCGATCAACATCGCGCCGATCACCACGGCGGCGCTGTTGGCCAGCAGGCCGAGACTGGCGATCAGGCTGGAGGCCATGGTGAGCACCACGAACTCCTGATCCAGGCTGGCCTCGGCGCGGAACTGCCGGGTGAGCAGGGCCGCCGGCAGAACGGCGGCAGGAACAACAGACGCCATGGGCAGGCAGGGCCAGCAGCCCATCATCCTTCAGCTTCTGCGGCTCGGGGAGGATTGGTCCTCCGGGATGTCCTCCTCCATGGCCTCAGCCCCCTCCNANNCCNNNGGAGCGTCGCGCCCCCTCACCCAGCGCACGGTGATGGTGAGCGGGGCCAGCCGCGGCATCGGCCTGGCGGTGGCCCTGAACCTGCTGGCTGAGGGACACCGGCTCAGCCTGGGGGTCCGCGATCCGGCGGCCCTGCGGCACAGGTTGCAGCAGCTGGGCTGGAGCGAAGACGCAGCCAGCCTGTCGATCCACCCCTATGAAGCCCTGGCCGCCCCGGATCAGCCCAACAGCGCTGAGACCTGGGTGGCCGCCACGGCCGAGCGCTGGGGCGGGGTGGAGGCCCTGGTGCCGAGCGCGGGCATCCTGTCGCGGGCCAGGGTTTGCTACAGCCCGGGCGAGGAGGCCGAGATCGCCCGCCTGCTGGATGTGAACCTGATGGGCCCCTGGCGTCTGGGCCGCGCCGCCTGGCCCCAGCTGCAGGCCTGCGGCGACGGGCGGCTGGTGATGCTGGTGTCGATGAGCGGCAAGCGGGTGAAAGGCCGCCTGGCCGCCTACGGGGTGAGCAAGTTCGCCCTGCTGGGTCTCTGCCAGGCGATGCGCAACGAGGGCTGGGAGTCGGGCATCCGCGTCACCGCCCTCTGCCCTGGCTGGGTGAACACCGCCATGGCCGCTGCCGTGAGCAGCATCGACAAGCAGGCCATGACCCAGCCGGAGGATCTGGCCGCCACGGTGGCCCACCTGCTCGCTCTGCCGGCCTCGGCGGTGCCGTTTGAGCTGGCGGTGAACTGCCTGCTGGAAAGCGGCTCCTGAGTCAGGCCTCGCCGCCACATCAAGGCCGCCATCGCAGCACCGGCTGTGGCGGTGGCAACAGCTCGGGTGTTCTATGAAGGCTCTCCCCAACGCCATTCCGATGCGCCAGCGCTTTCCACGGCTGCGGCTGCACCTCACCTACAAGCTACTGCTCGCTATCTGCCTTCAAGTGATGGCCTGCCTCGCTCTGCCACCACCCTGGTATCGATTGTCTTCCGCGGGCTACATAGCGCTTGGATTGGTGATGATCTTTGGTCTAGGGGATCCCGTGGAGCAGTTGCGCTTCGGCGCAACATCGCGGCGGCTGTTCAAGTTGCTGGGCTGGGGAGCCCTCGGCTCCAGCGTTATGTGGTACCTCACGCCAGTGCAGCTTCGAGAGTCGGGGCTGCCATTGCTGATCCTGTGGGCGTTGTTCAGCCTTTGGAGTGCGACGCGGCTCATACGGGGTGTAGCGCTTGAGCGTAGGGTTGGAAATGATGTGTTGCGAGGCTGCGTGGCGGGCTATCTCATGCTTGGCCTCGCTGGTGGCCTGATCTGTGCGGCGCTGGAAACGATCCAACCAAACAGTTTCAGCAACGTCGACTTCACAGCTTCGGTCGTCACCAGCGAAGCAGATGTCTACCCGGTATGGAGTGTCAACTTCGTGCGACTCAATTATTTCGCTTTCGTGAGCCTCACCACCGCGGGGTATGGCGACATCACACCACTCACGCCTGTAGCCCAGATGATCAGCGTGAGCCTGGCAATTGTGGGCACCTTCTACATTGCAGCGGTGATGGGTCTACTCGTGAGTCGATTCTCTGCCAGAGAATCACTTCAGGATGCTGAGTCGGCCATCACCCAGGAGCCAGTGCTCCCTTCGGTGCAGGCGCCCCAGTTCCCCAAACCCAGGCTCAGGCTGTCGTCGCCAAAACAGCCGCCAGCGGCGGACCCCCCGCCAGACAACGGCCCCCCGGAGGGGGACTCAGCCKKAGCTKKCKGCTTCGGTGKCGGGATTGAGCGGCCCGGCGCGGCCCAGCTCCCAGCCCTTGACAATCCGGTACACCACCGGAACCACGAACAGGCTCAGCACTGTGGCCACCAGCAAGCCGGCGAACACCACGGTGCCGATGCTGGTGCGGCTGGCCGCTCCGGCGCCGCTGGCGAACAGCAGCGGCAGGAAGCCCGCCAGCGAGGAAATCGCCGTGAGCAGGATCGGTCGCAGACGGGCCACCGCGGCGCCGTGGATCGCCTCCTCCAGGGGCAGGCCGGCGGCCAGGCGCTGGTTGGCGAACTCCACGATCAGGATGCCGTTCTTGGCCGCCAGGCTCACCAGCACCAGCAGCCCCACGCGGCCATAGACATCCAGGGGCAGGTCGCGGATCGCCAGGCCGGCCAGGCCCCCGAGCAGCCCCAGGGGCACCGTCACCAGGATGATCATCGGGTCGATGAAGTTCTCGTAGAGCCCCGCCAGCACCAGCAGCATCACCAGCACCGCCAGCAGGAACACCCCCTCGTTGGCGCCGCCGGCGCGGGCCTCCTCCCGGGCCAGGCCAGCCCATTCCAGGTCGGTGGCGGTGCTGCCCAGCTCGCGGCGCACCTGCAGCAGCCGGTCCATCGCCTGGCCGGTGCTCACCCCGGCCCGGGCCTGGGCGCGGATGGCGATCGAGCGCACCAGCCGGGTGTGGTTGATCACCGTGGGGCCGGTGCTCCGCTCCACCCGCACCACCTGGGCCAGGGGCACGAGGGTGTCATCGCGGCCGCGCACCTGCAGGGCGAGCACGTCCTGCACATTGCGGCGCTCGGAGCCCTCCAGCTGCACGATCACGCGGCGGATGCGATCGCCCTCGAAGCTGTCGTTCACGTACTCACTGCCGAAGCTGGCGCCGAGCACCTCCACCACCTCCTCTAGGTCCACACCCAGGGAGGCCAGCTGCAGGCGATCGGGCTCCAGCCGCACCAGGGGGGCATCGGCCCGGAAGCGGGTGTCCACCCGCTCGAAATCGCCACTGGCCTGGGCGGCGTCGATGAAGGCCTGGGCCGCCTCCTGGAAGGCACTCAGGCTCAGCCGCCCGCCGCTGGTGTCCAGCAGGTCGAGTTCGATGCCGCCCTCGCTGCCGAAGCCCCGCACCGTGGGGGCCTCGATCACCACCACCTGGGCGTTGTCGATGCGGCCGGCAAGCTCGCGGTTGAGCTGGCCCGCCAGGGCCGCCGGGGTTTGCTCCCGCCCGGGGCGCTCCTCCACCGGCTTGAGGCGCAGGAAGAAGATGCCCTTGTTGGGGCTGCTGTCGCCGAAGGAGCGGCCGGCATAGAAGTTGCCCGTCACGATCTGGGGCACACCGGCCACCACCTGGCGCACCTGCTCCATCACGTCTTGGGTGCGCTGCAGGGCCATGCCATCGGGCAGCACCACGATGCCGCGCAGCTGGCTGCCGTCCTCCTGGGGAATGAAGGCCTTGGGGCGCTGCTGATAGGCGAAGGCCGTCACCACCAGGCCCACCAGCAGCAGGGCCACGATGCGCCGGCGCCAGCCCAGGGCCCGGGTGAGCCAGCGGTCATAGGGCCCCTCCAGGGATTCGAGCGCCCGCCGCGGCGGATCGATCAGGCGCAGCAGCCAGCGGGCCTCCTGGCCCTGGGCCTTGAGCAGCCGGCTGGCCGCCACCGGTGTGAAGGTGAGGGCGTTGAAGGTGGAGAACACGATCGTGGCGCCGATCGTGAGGCCGATCGGCGCAAACAGCCGGCCGGTGCTGCCCCCCAGGGTGAGCACCGGCAGGAACACCGCGATCAGCACCAGGGAGGTGGCCACCACAGCACCACCCAGCTCCGCCATCGCCTCGCGGGCCGCCTGCTGGGGCGGCTGGCCGCGCTCCATGCGGCGGCCGATGTCCTCGCTCACCACGATGGCGTCGTCCACCACCAGGCCGGTGGCCAGCACCATGCCGAACAGGGTGAGGGTGTTGATCGAGCTGTCCGTGAGCCGCAGCACGGTGAGGGCCCCCACCAGGGCCACGGGCACCGCCAGGGCGGAGATCAGGGCCAGACGGCTGTTGCCCAGGCCCAGCAGCAAGGCGASGAACACGASCAGCACCGCATCCCGCAGGCTCGTGATGGTGCGGTCGATGTTCTGCTGAACGGTTTCAGCCTCATCGATGATCACCTGGAAATCGAGGCCTGGCGGCAGGCTTTCGCTGATCTCGTCGAGGGCCGCGGTGATGCCGGCGCTCACCTCCAGGGCATTGCTGCCATCCCGCTGGAAGATGCCCATGGCCACGGTGGGGCGGCCCTGCAGGTTGGTGGCGATGGCGCCGTAGTCCTCACTGCCCAGGGTGACGCGGCCCACGTCACGCAGCAGGGTCACGCCGCCCTCATCGGTGGGGGCCACCACCAGGTTTTCGAACTCCTGCACGCTGCGCAGGCGGCCCTCCATGCGCAGGGGCAGGGTGAGCATCTGGTCGTCGGGGGAGGGCGCCTCGCCGGCCTGGCCCAGGGCGGCCAGCACGTTCTGCTCCTCGAGGGCATCGCGCACATCGGTGATCGTGAGCCCCAGCTGGTTCAGCCGGGCCGGATCGAGCCAGAGCCGGAAGGCCAGGGGACTGCCCCCGAACAGCCGCGCCTCGCCGACGCCGGACACCCGCTGCAGGCGATCGATCACCACCTGCTCCACCCAGCCGCTGAGGAAGATCTGGTCGTAGGTGCCCGGCTCGGCGCTGAAGCTCAGCACCATCAGCAGATCGTCGGAGCTGCGCCGCACCTGCACCCCGAAGCGGGCCACCTGGGGCGGCAGCCGCGGGTTCACCACCGCCGCCTCGTTCTGGGCGTTGATCTGGTTGATCTCGGGGTCGCCGCCCTCGAAGCTGAGGGTGATGCTGCTGCTGCCGGCAGAGCTGGTGGAGCGGATCTGATCGAGGCGCTCCAGGCCGTTGAGCTGCTTCTCCAGCAGGGTGGTCACCCCCTGCTCCACCACCTCGGGGCTGGCGCCGGGATAGCTCGTGCTCACCGACACCCGCCCGGGGGCGATCGCCGGCAGGTTTTCAATCTGGAGCCCCGGCAGGCTCACCAGGCCGCTCAGCAGCACCAGCAGGCTGATCACCAGGGTCAGCACCGGCCGGCGGAGAAACGGATCCGAGATCGACTTCACGCAGGCTTCTGGCTGGCTCTAGGGAAGGGGGGAGCCCGATCAGGGCCGCCCAGACTCGCGCTGTTCTAGGCGAGATCGCGCTTGAGCACGACGCAGAGGTAGTCCGGAGCCTTGTAGCGGCTGGGCAGGCAGAGGTGCAGCTGGGCCAGGCGGCTCCAGCACACGGTGCGCTCGATGGCGGTGCGGCTGCGGCCTTCCTGCAGCAGCCGGCGCAGGGCTTTGCAGTACAGCGAGTAATTGGCCTCGAGCTCCCCGATCGTGAGGCCTGTGCTGCTGCTCATGGCGGAGGGGGCGTCCGGGTGTAGCAGGGACGCACTTTCAGCCTACGGGCCGACAGCTCCCGCCCCGGCCCCGGGCAGCAGCAGGCTGGCCTGGGTGTCGGTGAGGCGTCCGGAGCGGTGCAGCACCGCCGTGATCGTGTCGATGCCCAGCACGGCATGGCAGTTGTAGCCGGCTGCCGCCAGGCGCTGCTTGGCCCGGCGGTCGTGGTCGCCGCCGTGGTCGATGAACACCACCACATCCTGCACCTGCAGCCCGGAACTCTCCAGCTTGGCGATGCCCGCCAGCACGCTGTTGCCGGTGATCAGGATGTCGTCCACCACCACCACCAGATCCCCCTCCTCGAAGTCGCCCTCGATCAGCCGCCTGGCACCGTGGGCCTTCACCTCCTTGCGCGGATAGATGAGGGGCTTGTGCAGCAGTAGCGACAGACCCGTGGCCGTGGGCAGGGAGCCGTAGGGAATGCCGGCGATGCGATCGAAGGCCAGCTCCTCCATGCGGCCCGCATAGGCATGCAGCACCCGATGAAAGAGGTTGGGGTCGGAGATGATCTGGCGCAGATCGATGTAGTAGTTGAACACCGCCCCTGAGGCCTGCACGTAGTCGCCGAACAGCAGGCAGCCGATGTCGAACAACTCCACGATCAGGGCATCGAGATCAGCGGCGTCGGCGGGATTGGGACCCGGGGGGGAGGCCTGCAGCGTGC
>NZ_JADEWP010000116.1:0-8261 GCF_015207535.1 Cyanobium sp. LEGE 06143
GCCCTGTTCAGTCTGCCGGCCCTGGTGGTGATGGCCTTTCTGGGCTTCAACAGCGTCAAGGTCACCAGCGGCGGCCAGTCGCGGCTGGTGGAGCGCCTCGGCAAGTACGACCGCCAGCTGCAGCCGGGCCTCTCCTTCGTGCTGCCCGTGGTGGAGAAGGTGGTGAGCCACGAGTCGCTCAAGGAGCGGGTGCTCGACATCCCGCCCCAGCAGTGCATCACCCGCGACAACGTGTCGATCGAGGTGGATGCGGTGGTGTACTGGCAGCTGCTGGAGCACTCCCGCGCCTATTACGGCGTCGACAACCTGCAGGCCGCCATGGTGAACCTGGTGCTCACCCAGATCCGGGCCGAGATGGGCAAGCTCGACCTCGATCAGACCTTCACCACCCGCCAGGAGGTGAATGAGGCCCTGCTGCGCGAGCTGGATCTGGCCACCGACCCCTGGGGCGTGAAGGTGACCCGGGTGGAACTGCGCGACATCCATCCCTCCGCCGGGGTGCAGCAGGCGATGGAGCAGCAGATGACGGCCGAGCGCGAGAAGCGGGCCGCGATCCTGCGCTCCGAGGGGGTGCGCGACAGTGAACTCAACGCCGCCCGGGGCCGGGCCCAGGCGCTGCTGCTGCAGGCCGAGGCGGAGGCCAAACAGCAGAGCCTGCAGGCCGAGGCCCGCGCCGCCGCCGCCACCTGTCTGGCCAGGGCGATCGCCGCCGACCCCGCCGCCGCCGAGGCCCTGCGGCTGCTCCTGGCCCGCGACTGGATGGAGATGGGCGAACAGCTCGCCCATGCCAAGGGGGGCACTGTGCTGATGGTGGATCCCCAGAGCCCGGCCTCGCTGCTCACCGCCCTCAGGGGCCTGCAGGAGAAGGGCTGAGCTCAGCCGCCGCCGGAGTCGCTGCTGGCCTGCTGCCAGCGGCTGTAGAGGTCGGGCCGGCGCTCGCGCGTGCGCTGCTGTTGCTGCTCCTGGCGCCAGCGGGCGATGGCGCCGTGGTCGCCGCTGCGCAGCACCTCCGGCACGCTCATGTCCCGGAAGCTGGCCGGGCGGGTGTAGTGGGGATGCTCCAGCAGGAGGGCACTGTGGCTCTCGTCGTCGAGGCAGGCTGCCGTGCCCACCGTTCCCGGCAACAGGCGCACCACGCCGTTGATCACCACCGCCGCCGGCAGTTCGCCGCCGGTGAGCACGAAGTCGCCGAGCGACACCTCCTCGTGGGCGAGGCTGCGGATGCGCTCATCGAAGCCCTCGTAGTGGCCGCAGAGCAGCACCAGCTGGTCGTGCTCCGCGGCCCAGCGGCGCAGGTCGCCCTGACCCAGCGGCACCCCCTGGGGGCTCATCAGCAGCACCCGACGCCGCGGCAGCACCGGGATCGCCTCCACGGCGGCGAACACCGGCTCGGGCTTGAGCACCATGCCGGCGCCGCCGCCGTAGGGCACGTCGTCGACCTTGCGGTAGCGATCACTGGCGTGGTCGCGGGGGTTGTGCACGTGCAGCTCAGCGATGCCGGCGGCAAAGGCGCGGCCGATCACGCCCAGACTGAGCAGCGGCGTGAAGGCCTCCGGTGCGAGGCTGACCACATCGAGGCGCATGGCCGTCAGCCGCCGCTGGCCGGCTGGCTCACCCGGCGGATCTCAGTGCTGAAGCTGGCCTGGCCGGGGGTGCCGTCGCTCTGGCGCTCCACCGTGCTGCGCAGGCGCAGGTTGGGCTTGGTGAACCAGATCCGCTCGCGCACCTCGCGATCGCCCTGGCTGAGCCACAACTCCAGGCTGCCATCGGGCCACAGCTGCCAGTGGCCCTCCAGGCCGCCGGAAGGGCCCGCTGCACTGGAGCCCTCTCCAGAGGCGCTGCTGCTGAAGAGGCCGTCGGCGCTGAACAACAACTCCCTGGGTGGTGCGTTCCTGGGCCCCACCCGCATGCCACCGGGGCCGTCGTCGGTGGGCTCCAGGAAGGTCACCAGCAGTTCGCCGCGCTCGCTGCTGTGCCATTCATCGCCGTTGGCTCCCTCCTCCTCGACCACCTCGCCGAGGGCAAACTGGCTGCGCAGGCCCATCCACTCACCGGCGCAGAAGCGCAGGAAGGCTCCGATTTCCTGGGGCGGAAAAGCTGGGGTGTCGCTCATGGCCCCATCCTCTCAGTCGCCTGCCCCTGGGTGGCCCTCAGTCGCCCCGGTAGCCCAGCTCCGCCAGGCGGGCGGCGTTGCGTCGCCAGCCCGGCACCACCTTCACGAACAGCTCCAGGTACACGGGGCCGGAGAACACCTTCTCCATCTGCAGCCGGGCCCCCTGGCCGATGGTCTTGAGCATGCGGCCCCCCTTGCCGATCAGGATGCCCTTCTGGCTGGAGCGCTCCACCAGCACCGTGGCCAGCACGGCGGTGCGGGGACCGTCGTCCACCACCCGATCGATGCTCACCGCCACCGAATGGGGCACCTCCTCGCGGGTGTGGGTGAGCACCTGCTCGCGGATCAGCTCGGCCATCAGCAGCTGCTCGGGCTGGTCGCTCACCGCATCGGCCGGGTAGAGCTGGGGGCCGGGGGGCAGGTCCTGGCTGAGGGCATCCACCAGCTCCGTGGTGCCCTCGCCGCTGAGGGCGCTCACCGGGTGCAGGGGCCAGCCAAGCGCCTGGCTGCCTCCGGGGCTGGCGAAATCCCCCCGACCGGCCAGCAGGTCGCGGTAGCTGCCCGCCAGGGCCGCGGCCTGTTCGGGCGGCACCAGATCGTGCTTGTTCAGGGCCAGGTGCACGGGGGCGCGGCAATGGCGCAGCAGTTCCACGATGAAGCCATCGCCGCGGCCGGCCGGCTGGCTGCCATCCACCAGCAGCAGCACCACATCCACCTCGCCGATGGCACTGCGGGCCGTCTTCACCAGGCGCTCGCCCAGCAGGTGGTGGGGCTTGTGGATGCCGGGGGTGTCGAGCAGCACCAGCTGGGCCGCCGCGGTGGTGAGGATCGCCCGCAGCCTGTTGCGGGTGGTCTGGGCCACCGGCGAGGTGATCGCCACCTTCTCCCCCACCAGTTGGTTGAGCAGGGTGGATTTGCCCACGTTGGGCCGCCCCACCAGGGCCACGAAACCGGAGCGAAACGGGCCCTCCGCGGGGGAGGGCTGCAGCATCCGGGCCGATTCGGCTGGATCTGGAATCGGCAGCAGCACGCCTTCGGCCGCCTGTGGTTCAGCAGTCGCGTTCAGCGTCGCGTCAGTAGTGGCATGGCTGGACTCGCTGGTGGACACGGTGGCTGGCAGGGCCTTCCCAGTCTGGGCATGGCCAGCGGCAGCGGCGCCTGGATTCCATAACCTCAGAGATCGCTGGACCCCTCCCATCGCGATCGCCATGACCACCACACCCCTTGAACCGACTTTCCAGCAGGCCATGGAGATCACGGCGCAGTGGCTGGCGCTCTGGGAGAACGGCGAGCTCAGTGATGAGGTGCTCGCCGATCGACTCGGGGAGCTGGTGGCGAGCCGGGATGGGGCCCGCGGTTTCTTCGTGGTCAGCCTGGTGGGCGACTGTCCGCTGATGGACCGACTGCCCGAGCCGCTGGTGCTGCAGCTGAGGACTGCGGGGGCGGGAGTGGTGGATCTCACCGCCCGCAATCTGGCCATGAGCACCGCCATGGCCCTGCACCACGGCCGCGCCGACGATGCTGAACAGCAGCAGGCCTCGCTGCGGGTGGCCAGCCGCTGCACCGAGCTGCTGCGCCTGCTGGAGCCCCTCGGTGTCAAAGAGCGGCTGGAAACGCTGCTGGCGGCCGCCGCCGCTGCCGAGGGTGAGGATGTGGCCTTTCTCGATCGCTGGGGTTACGACGCCGAGCAACGCCAGGCCATCGCCGCAGCCGTGGAGGCCGTGGCGGAGGGGTGAGCGGCGGAGGGCAAGGCCAGTGTCCGGCGTTGCCCTCTGCAGTTCCCAGAAAAAAGCGCCCCTGGGGGGCGCACGCGGCTTGAAAAGCCTGGGATGAGATCAGTGGAGCACGGAGGTGGAGCACTGATCTCATCCCCCAAGGGATGGTCAGTCGCGGCGGCCACCGCCCTGCAGGGCGATGATCAGCCGCAGCAGGAAGATGAAGAGGTTGATGTAGGTGAGGTACATCCCCAGGGCGCCGGCCAGGTACTGGTCGTCGTTGTAGGTGCGGGGCATCGTGTAGAAGTCCACGAAGGCCGCGCCGATGAACAGCACGGTGCCGAAGCCGGCGATCAGCAGCTCAAAGCCGTTGCCCCCGAACATGCCGGGCACGAACAGGCTGCCGACGATCTGCACCACCATGGCGATCAGCAGGCCGATGATGCCCAGGCCCACCACGGCGCTGAGGGCCTGGCCGACGCTGTCGCTCATGCGGCGGCCAGCGAAGGAGGCCACCACGAAGGTGATACCCGTGGCCAGGGTGGCCGTGCCGATGGCCCCAACACCGGCCACCGAGAGGGCATAGGCCACGATGCCGCTGAGGGTGAAGCCGGTGATCAGGCTGTAGGCCGCCAGCAGCGGCAGGGCCGTGGCGTTGTTGCCCTTGGTGGCCACGTTCTGGGCCACGAAGAAGAGGATGAAGTTGCCGATCAGGGCCACCCAGAAGAGCGGCATGAACAGGGCCTGATTGGCGGCCATCAGGGCCAGGCCGCCGATCACCCCACCGGCGGTGAGGACCATGCCACCGCCCACGTAGGGAAGGGCCTTGTTGACCACATTGGGGCCCACCAAGGCGCTCGATTGCGCCTCGCGGATGGCCTCCTGGAAATTGCTGCTGGCCGGCATGGCGCACCGGGAAATCGAACTGGGCTCATCCTGGCAGTGCCGGCGCCTCGGTGCCCGTCCCCGTTGGGCTCCGAGAGGTGTGGATCTCCCTATGACGACCGCCTGGGCGGGGCTGGGCTCTGGCGGCGGGCATCGCACTGGGCGTAGGCGGTGACCAGGCGCTGCACCAGCGGGTGGCGCACCACGTCGGCGGCCCCTAGCCGACAGACGGCGATGCCCTCGACCCCCTCCAGCACCTCCGCCGCCTCCTTGAGGCCGCTGGTGACCCCGGGCGGCAGATCCAGCTGGGTGGGATCGCCCGTGACCACCATGTGCGAGTTCTCGCCCAGCCGGGTGAGCACCATGCGCATCTGGGCGGCGGTGGTGTTCTGGGCCTCATCGAGGATCACGAAGGCATCGGCCAGGGTGCGGCCGCGCATGTAGGCCAGCGGCGCCACCTCAATCACCCCCTTCTCCAGCAGCGCGCTGGTGCGCTCGGTGCCCAGCAGGGCATGCAGGGCGTCATAGAGGGGGCGCAGGTAGGGATCCACCTTCTGCTGCAGATCGCCGGGCAGAAAGCCCAGCCGCTCGCCGGCCTCCACCGCCGGCCGGGTGAGGATCAGCCGCTGCACCTTGCGGTCGTTGAGCATGCGCACGGCCAGCACCGTGGCCAGAAAGGTCTTGCCGGTGCCGGCGGGGCCCAGGGCCAGGGTGAGGTCGTGGCCCTCCATCGCCTCCACGTAGGCCTTCTGGCGCAGGGTGCGGGGTCGCAACAGCTGGCCGCTCTGGCTTCTGGCCAGCACCTGCTCGCCGAGGGAGCGGTGCGCGGCCCCCTGGTTGGTGTCGAGGGCCTGCAGGGCCGTCTGCAGATCCACCGGGGTGATGGCCTGGCCCTGCTGCCAGAGCGGACGCAGCATGTCCATGAGGGTCTGGGCACGCTCGATCTGGCGGGGCCGGCCGCCGATCCACAGCTCAAGGCCATGCAGCACCAGCGAGGCCCCGGTGAGAGCCTCCAGGCGCCGCAGGGTGCCCTCCGCCTCACCGGCAAGAGCCAGGGCGGCGGTGGCATCAGGCAGGGCCACGGAGGCGCCACTGCGGCCTCCGGGCTCAGCCGCCGGGCTGGAGCTCAAGTCTCGGCAGCAGGCTCGGCGGCGGCTGCCGCAGCGGTCTCTGCCTCAGCTGCGGCAGCGGCCTTGGCCTCAGCGGCCTCGCGGGCCTCCTTCTTGGCGGCGGCCTCCCGCGCGGCGGCCTGCTTGGCCTGGCCCACCACGACGGAGGAGCGCACGGTCTTGGTGACCAGACCGCCCCGCTCGAGCAGGCTCAGCACGGTGGCGGTGGGCTGGGCACCCTGGGCCAGGCGGGCGCGGATCGCCTCGGTGTCGAGGCGGGTCTCCTTGGTGCGGGGGTTGTAGAAGCCGAGCTCCTCGAGCGGTCGACCATCCCGGCGGGAGGTGCTGTTCGTCGCCACGAGGCGGAAGCTCGCTTCCCGCTTCTTGCCGAACCGCTTCAGGCGGAGCTTGATCATCGGGGCCTTGCCGCTAGGTGTCCAAAGAAGCAATGTACCCCCTGGCCCGACCTCCCTAGAGCTGCCCGAACCCCTTGCGCTTCTTGGGGGGCTTGTGGGCCTTGCGGCTGCGGCCAGCGGCAGCAGGCGCCCCCATCCCCGGCATGCCGCCGCCCATGCCTGGCAAGCCACCCATCCCCGGGAAGCCGCCCATGCCAGGCATGCCCCCCATGCCGGGCATGCCTGGCATGCCGCCGCCCCGGGTCATCTGCTGCATGAAGCCACGCATCTTCTGGAAGTCGGTCAGCACCTTGTCCACCTCGGCGGGGGTGTGGCCGCTGCCGGCGGCGATGCGCCGCCGGCGCGAGGGAGTGGAGGCGAGCAGATCGGGATTCTCCCGTTCGGCGGCCGTCATCGAGCTGATCATCGCCTCGATCTTGCCCAGCKGTTCTTCGCCCTGGCGGAGCATGCCGTCGTCGATCTTGTTCATCCCCGGAATCATTTTCATCAGCCCGCCCAAAGAGCCCATGCGCTTGATCAGGCGCATCTGCTGCACGAAATCGGAGAAGTCGAAGCTGGCTTCCTGCAGCTTCTGCTGCATGCGCGTCACATCGGCCAGCTCCACCTCCTTCTGGGCCTTCTCCACCAGTGTGAGCACATCCCCCATGCCGAGAATGCGGCTGGCCATCCGCTCGGGGTGGAAGGGCTGCAGGGCCTCCACCTTCTCGCCGGTGCCGATGAACTTGATCGGAGCGCCGCTCACCTTGCGGATCGAGAGGGCCGCACCGCCGCGGGAGTCGCCGTCCAGCTTGGTGAGCACCGCTCCGGTGATGCCCACCTGCTCGTGGAAGGCGCGGGTGAGCTCGGCGGCCTCCTGACCGATCATCGAGTCGACCACCAGCAGCACCTCATCGGGGCTGCAGGCCTCCCGGATCCGCACCATCTCCTCCATCATCGAGGCGTCGATCTGGAGGCGGCCGGCGGTGTCCACCAGCACCGTGTCGAAACCCTCGGCCCGCGCCTTGGCGATCCCCGCCGCCGCGATGGCCTCCGGTCTGGCCTCAGTGCCCAGGCTGAACACCTCCACGCCGATCTGGCCGCCGAGGGTGCGGAGCTGCTCAATGGCCGCCGGACGGTAAACGTCGGCGCCCACCAGCAGCGCCTTGCGCCCCTGCTCCTTGAGGTGCAGGCCGAGCTTGGCGGTGGCGGTGGTCTTGCCGGCGCCCTGGAGGCCGGCCATCAGCACCACGGAGGGCGTCTCCGCCGTCCCCCCAGCGGCCAGGGGGGCGTTTTCGCCACCCATCACCTCCACCAGCTGCTCGTGCACCACCTGGATGAACTTCTGATCGGGGCTGATGCCCCGCACCACCTCGGCTCCGACCGCCTTGCGGCGCACCTCGTCGACGAAGTCCTTCACCACCGGCAGGCTCACATCGGCCTCCAGCAGGGCGCGCCGCACCTGTTTCAGCGCCCCTTCGACGTTGCCCTCGGTGATGGCCGCCTGGCCCCTCAGGTTCTTGACGGCGTCTTCAAACCGCTGGGAGAGCTCGTCGAACATCGCGGAGAGGCCTGGGGAGAGGTTGGCGCGGGGGCACCGCTGCCACCGATGGTAAAAACCGGCGTGGCAGGCTCTGGCCTCAGCGCAGGGGCGAGAAGCTCACCACTCGCCAGGTGTCGCCGTCGCGGCCGAACACATAGCGGTTGCGCAGATCGGCCTGGGCTGCCGGGCCGGCAGGCTCCCCGGCGGCGTTGATGGGCTGGGAGCTGTAGCGCAGGCTCACCAGGGCGGCGATGCGCCTGGGGGAGCGCTCTTCGATCGTGAGGTTGGTCACGGTGGTGTTGAGCTTGATCGTCTGCTGCCTGGCGGCCGATTCGCGGCGCTGTCGCTGCAGGTAGGCGATCTCGCCCTGACGGGCCATGGAGTCGAGCGGAACCGGGCTCTCGCCGCCGGCCAGCACGGCGGCCTTGGCCGCCAGCCAGGTTTCGAGCAGGGCCTGAACCTGGGCCTGGGAGGGCTCTGCCACCTGCAGCGGCACGGGGGGGG
>NZ_JADEWP010000138.1:0-6906 GCF_015207535.1 Cyanobium sp. LEGE 06143
CGTCATGGGAGCCATGGCAACGATGGGCCAATGTTACGAATCAATGCAGGATCTTGACCACTAATGGGTTTTGATCTGCTTATTTTTGGCCTTAGCAGCGCTGATCGGTTCGCCCCGGGCCCGCCCCTCCTGCGTCCGGCCGCTCAGCTCGGAGGCCCAGCAGGGCGCGGCTGAGGCGGCGATAGGGTCGTGACAGGCTTCCGTTGCCATGAGTTCACAGGCTTCCGCTTCGTTTCTGGCCGATGCCGCCCTCACGGCCGGGGGCCGTTCCCTCGGGGTGCTGGTGTGTGGCCATGGCAGCCGCAACCGCCTGGCGGTGGCCGAGTTTGCCGCCCTGGCCGAGCAGCTGCAGCAGCGGCTGCGGCCACTGCCCCTGGAGTACGGCTACCTGGAGTTCGCCCGGCCGATCCTGCGCGACGGTCTGGAGGCCCTGCGCCGCCGCGGTGCGGAGCACATCCTGGCGGTGCCGGCGATGCTGTTTGCGGCGGGCCACGCCAAGAACGACATCCCTTCGGTGCTCAACACCTACGCGGCCGAAACCGGACTGCGCATCGACTACGGCCGGGAGCTCGGGGTGGATCGCCGCATGATCCAGGCCGCCGGGGCCCGGATCCGGGAGGCCCTCGCCAGGGTCACCGGCTCTGTGCCCCTGCAGGACACCCTGCTGGTGGTGGTGGGGCGCGGGTCGTCCGACCCCGATGCCAACTCCAACGTGGCCAAGGTCACCCGCATGCTGGTGGAGGGCTTTGGTTTCGGCTGGGGCGAAACGGTGTACTCAGGCGTCACTTTTCCCTTGGTGGAGCCAGGCCTGCGCCAGGCGGTGCGACTGGGCTACCGCCGGGTGGTGGTGTTTCCCTACTTCCTTTTTTCAGGGGTGTTGGTGAGCCGGATCGTGCAGCACACCGAGCGCGTGGCGGCCGATCATCCCGAGCTGGAATTCATTCAGGCCGCCTATTTAGGCGACCATCCTCATGTGCTCGACACCTTCGAGGAGCGGGTGATGGATGTGGTGCGGGGCGACACCGCGATGAACTGCTCCCTCTGCAAATACCGGGCCCAGGTGCTCGGCTTTGAAACGGATGTGGGGGCGCCGCAGCACAGCCACCACCACCATGTGGAAGGGCTCACGGATGGCTGTGACCTGTGCGAGCGCGAATGCACCGGAGCCTGTCAGCCCGATGGGGTTCCCATCCCCTTGGGGGCCGCGGCCAGCGAGCACGGCCATGGCCATGGCCACCACCACCACGTCCCAGATCACGGCAGCCTCATCCAGCCGGAGCCGCGGCAGAGCCGGCCTCGCCCGATCCCCGGCGCCAGTAGAGCAGGAACCGCTCCGGCCAGAACCGCCGCAGCTGGGCCCCCTCCAGGCCGGCGGCGGCGGCCAGGGCCGCCACCTCGTCGAGCCGGAAGGCGCCGCCCACCGAGAGGGGCCCATCCACATGCACCACCGGCGAACGGCTCAACAGCCGGGTGCCGGCCCAGGTGAGCAGCAGATCGAGGCGGGTGCGCAGCAGGTCGTGCAGCAGCAGCTGATCGTCGGTGGCGGCTGCCATGTGACGCAACAGGGTCTGGGCCTGGGCGCTGCTGAGGTGATGCAGAAACAGAGAGCAGACCACCAGCTGATAGCCGCCGGGCAGCGGCTCGCCCAGGGCATCGGCCTGGAAGAAGTCGGCCTCCACCCCCTCGGCAAGCGCCAGATCGCCAGCCATGGCCATGGCCTCGGCACTGAGGTCGCAGCCATGCAGCTCCAGATCGAGGCCCAGGCGCCGGCCGAGACGGCCCAGGGCGCGCAGGCTGTCGCCGCTGCCGCAGGCCACATCCAGCAGCCGCAGCCGCTGGCCGGGCCTGCGCAGGGCCAGCTGGCGCAGGGCCGATGCAAAGCAGGCCGCACTGCGGGTGAGGGTGTTGATGCGGGCCAGACCGCGCAGGGCATCGCGGTGCACCACCGGATCGAGCTCCGGCTGATCCATCACCTCCGCGCGCAGCCGCCGCTGGGGCAGGCCTGCCCACAGCTCAGCCAGGGGCACCGAGAGGCTGTCGATCAGCTCGGCCGAGCGCCCACCCATCCCTGAGCCCTGCCTGTGTCACAACGGCCGAACCCTAGGAACCTCCTCCCCGCGGCAGACCAGGCCGCATCCGATCGCCGCCGTCGTCAGTACTTCCAGAGCCCCCGTCGACACCAGCCGTGCCAGTGCACGCTCCAACCGCCAGCAGCGCCCTGGCCCCCAGAGGGATCCTGGCCGCAATAGCTGCCATGGCCGGGCTGCTGGTGGGCTGCTCCTCGGCTGCCTCACCGCCACGGCTCACCCTCACGGGCTCCAGCAGCGTGGCTCCCCTGGCCGGGGAGATCGCCCGCCGCTTCGAGGCCAGCCATCCCGGCGTGCGCATCGACGTGCAGACCGGCGGGTCCTCCCGCGGCCTGGCGGACCTGCGCCGGGGCAGCGCCGACATCGGCATGGTGTCGCGGGCCTTGAACAGCAGCGAGGCCGACCTCCAGGCCACCACCATCGCCCTGGACGGCGTCGCCGTGATCGTGAACAGCAGCAACCCGGTGCAGACCCTGACCGATGAGCAGATCCGGGGCATCTTCACGGGCCGCATCGCCACCTGGTCGGAGCTGGGCGGCAGCCCCGCGCCGATCACGGTGGTGACCAAGGCCGAGGGGCGCTCCACCCTGGAGGTGTTCCTCGACCACTTCCAACTCGACAACCAGGCCATCCGGGCCAGCGTGGTGATCGGCGATAACCAGCAGGGGCTGCGCACGGTGGCGGGCGATCCCGGCGCCATCGCCTACGTGTCGATCGGGGCGGCGACCCTGGAAGCCCAGCGGGGCCTGGCGATCCGGCTGCTGCCGATGGCCGGCGTGGCCCCCACCCTGACCAACGTGGCCCAGCGGCGTTTCCCCCTGGCCCGGCCCCTCAACCTGGTGAGCAAACCCGATCACTCCAATCCTCTGGCCAGGAACTTCCTGCGCTTTGCCACCGCCCCGGCCAACGATGACCTGCTGGCCCGGGAAGCCGTGGTGGCGCCGGCCCGATGACCAGCGCCACCGACCGGCTGCTGCTCTGGAGCCTGCGCCTGACGGCCGTGCTGGCCTGCTCGATCGTGGTCTGGATCCTGGCCTTTCTGCTGGGGGAGGCCCTGCCGGCCCTGGGGGCCCTCGGCCCGCTCCGCTGGCTCGGTGATCCCAGCTGGCACCCGACAGTCGGCGCCACGGAGGGCCACTTCGGTCTGGCGCCGATGCTGCTCGCCACGGCGGCCAGCAGTGCCGGTGCCGTGCTGCTGGCCACCCCGGTGGCGCTCGGCTCCGCCCTCTTCTGCCACAGCTATGGGCCACCCCGCTGGAGCGGGGTGTACCGGCGTCTGGTGCAGCTGCTGGCGGGCATTCCCTCGGTGGTGTTCGGCTTCTGGGGGCTGGTGGAACTGACGCCCCGGATCGCCCGCTGGCAGCCGCCGGGCCAGAGCCTGCTGGCGGGGATCCTGATCCTGGCCCTGATGATCCTGCCCACCGTCAGCCTGCTGATGGAGTCGGCCCTGGTGGAGCTGCCGGCGAGTTACCGGCAGGCCGCCGCGGCCCTGGGTCTCAGTCCCTGGGCCAGCCTGCGCCGGGTGCTGCTGCCCGCGGCCGCCCCCGGCCTCGCCTCAGCGGTGCTGCTCGGCAGCGCCCGCGCCATCGGCGAAACCATGGCGGTGCTGATGGTCAGCGGCAACGTGGTGCAGCTGCCGGGCAGCCTGTTCGCTCCGGTGCGCACCCTCACGGCCAACATCGCCCTGGAACTGGGCTATGCCCTGGACCTGCACCGCTCGGCCCTGTTCGTGGGGGGGCTGGTGTTGCTGGTGCTGGTGGCAGCTCTGGTGGCCGTGGCCGAGGGGCTGGCTGCGACGAGCCTGGCCGGAGGGCGGGCCCATGGCTGAGCGGCTGGTGGCTGCTCTGTGTGGGGCGGTGGCTGTGGCCGTCAGCGCCCTGTTCGCCTGGGTGCTGGCCGACCTGCTGCACCAGGGGCTGCCTGAACTCAGCCTCGGCTTTCTGCTGGAGGCCCCCCGCGATGCGGGCCGAGCCGGGGGCATTGCCCCGGTGATCGTGGCGACGCTGTTGATCCTGCTGGTGTGCCTGGCGGCCAGCCTGCCGATCGGGCTGGGCACGGCCGTGCTGCTGGCGGAAGTGAGCCGCGGCCGCAACCGCTTCGCCCGGGCGGTGCGGGGCTCGCTGGACGTGCTGGCCGGTGTGCCCTCGATCGTGTTCGGCCTGTTCGGCAACGCGATGTTCAGCCTCTGGCTGGGGCTGGGCTTCTCGATTCTCTCCGGGGGGCTCACCCTGGCCTGCATGGTGCTGCCCGTGCTGATCCGCAGCTGCGAGCAGGGGCTGCGGGCCGTGCCCCACGACTACCGCCAGGCCGCTGCGGCCCTGGGCCTCTCCTGGGGCAGCACCCTGCGGCTGGTGATCCTGCCCAGCGCCGCCCAGGGCCTGGCGGTGGGGCTGGTGCTCGGCCTCGGGCGGGCCCTGGCGGAAACGGCGGCGCTGCTGTTCACCAGCGGCTACGTGGACCGCATGCCCAGCTCGCTGCTCGATTCGGGCCGGGCGCTGTCAGTGCACATCTACGACCTGGCCATGAACGTGCCCGGCGGAGAAGCCAGGGCCTGTGCGACAGCCGTGGTGCTCGTGGCCCTGCTGCTGCTCTGCAACGGCCTCACGATGCTGCTGGCGACCCGCTGGCAGGGGAGCACCGCGGGCCGATGACCAGCTCCCCCGGCCCGGTGCTGCTGCAGGTGACCAACCTCAGCGTCAGCTACCACCACAGCTGTGTGCTCGACGGCCTCTGCGTGCCGATCCGGCGCGGCGCCATCACCGCGATCGTGGGGCCTTCCGGCTGCGGCAAGAGCACCTTTCTCAGCTGCCTCAACCGGCTCAGCGACCTCAGCGCCGGCTGCCGGGTGAGTGGCTCGATCCGCCTCGACGGGGTGGAAATCACCGGCCCCCAGGCCGACCTGATGGGCCTGCGCCGGCGGGTGGGCTGGATCGCCCAGCGGCCCAACCCGTTCCCCTTCTCCATCCGCCGCAACCTCAGCGTGCCCCTGGCCCACCACGGCCTGCACGACCGCCGCCGCCGGAACGCCGTGATCGAGAGCGTGCTGCAAGAGGTGGGTCTCTGGCCCGAGGTGCGCTCGAGGCTCGATGACTCGGCCCTCAAACTCTCAGGCGGGCAGCAGCAGCGGCTCTGCCTGGCCCGGGCCCTGGCCCTGCAGCCGGAGCTGCTGCTGCTGGATGAGCCGTGCAGCGCCCTCGATCCCCTGGCCAGTGGCGTGGTGGAAGACCTGATCGCCGGCCTGCGGGGGCGCTGCACCCAGGTGATCGTGACCCATAACCTGGCCCAGGCCCGGCGGCTGGCCGACGACCTGATCGTGTTCTGGACGGCGGAGGGCCGCGGCACGATCGTGGAGCAGGGGCCCGCCGAGCAGCTGTTCAGCGCGCCCGCACACCCGATCACAGCGGCCTACCTGAGGGGCGAACGCGGATGACCACAGCCCATCCTGCCACGCCCCTCGATGCCGTGCTGGCGATCATTCCCGTGCGCAACGAGGCGGCCACGATCGCCGCGGTGATCGAGGGCCTGCAGCGCCAGGGCGTGGGCCGGATCCGTGTGGTGGACAACGGCAGCAGCGACGCCAGTGCCGCCATCGCCCGCCACTGCGGTGCTGAGGTGCTGAACGAACCGGTGCCGGGCTACGGGCGGGCCTGCTGGCGGGGGCTGCTCGACCTGCCGGAGCCGATCGGCTGGATCCTGTTCTGCGACGGAGACGGCAGTGACGACCTGGGCGTTCTGGACCATTGGGCCGCGCTGATGGCGGGGGCCGATCTGATCCTGGGCAACCGCATGGCCAGCCCGGCCGGGCAGCGGCTGCTGACGCCGGCGCAGCGCTTCGGCAATGGTCTGGCCACCCGCCTGATCAGGCTCGGCTGGGGGCACCGCTTCGCCGACCTCGGTCCGCTGCGCCTGATCCGCCGCGAGGCGCTGCTGGCGCTGCGGATGCACGACCGCGGCTTCGGCTGGACGATCGAGATGCAGGTGAAGGCCGTGGAGGCCGGCCTGCGGATCCAGGAACAGGCCGTTGAGCCCCGCCGCCGCGCGGGCGGGCAGTCCAAGATCTCCGGCACGGTGGCCGGCAGCGTCGGGGCCGGCGTCGGCATCCTCACCACCCTGGGTGGCCTCTACCTGCGCAAGCTGCTGCGCCCGCAGCAGCCGGCCAGGAGGGGCGCCTGATGGCGAGCTGGGCGTTGCCGGGCAGCTGTCTGCTGCTGGTGCTCGGCGCGGCGCTGATGGCGCCCCAGGGTCTGTTGCACGATCCCCAGGTGATGCCGGGCTTCTGGCGGGCCGCGGCGGTGCTCGGCGCTGGCTTCGCCCTCTCCTGGCGGCTGCGCTGGGTGGGCGCCGCGGCCTTCTGGGGCGTGGCCGTGCTCACCCGGCTGTTGCTGCTGCCCATGGAGCCCAGCGATGACATCTGGCGCTACCTCTGGGAAGGCCAGATCCAGCGGTTTGGCTTCAATCCGTTCCTGCTGGCCCCGGACGCGGCCCTGCTGGAGCCGCTGCGCACCCCCTGGTGGGGCCAGATCAACCATCCAGACGTCACGGCGATCTACCCGCCCCTCACCCAGCTGCTGTTCCGGCTGCTGGCGGCGCTGTCACCGGCGGACCTGGGCCCGGCGGTGCTCCCGTTCAAGCTCGCCTTCGTGGCGGCCGATCTGGCCCTCTGCGCCCTGCTGGCCCGCCGCTTCAGCCGGCTGCCCAGCCTGCTCTACGCCTGGAACCCGCTGGTGCTGGTGAGCATCGCCGGCGGCGGCCATTTCGAGAGCTGGTTCCTGCTGCCCCTGGTGGGCGCCTGGCTGCTGATCGAGCCCCACTCCACCGC
>NZ_JADEWP010000013.1:0-24871 GCF_015207535.1 Cyanobium sp. LEGE 06143
GCCGAAGGCCGGATCGACGTGCGCATCGGCCACGATCGGGATCGCGCGGCCCACCAGGGGCAGGGTGAGCGTGCGGCCCACCAGGGCGGCGTAGCGGGGGTCGTCGGGGTGCACGGCCACGCCGGTGTCGCCCAGCAGCGTTTCGGGGCGGGTGGTGGCCACCACCAGATGGTCGGCGCCGCCACTGAGGGGGTAGCGGAAGTGCCAGAGGTGGCCGTCGAGCTCCTTCATCTCCACCTCCAGATCGCTCACCGCCGATCCCGAGGCCGGGCACCAGTTCACCAGGTATTCGCCCCGGTAGATCAGGCCCTGGTCGTGCAGGCGCACGAAGGCCTCCACCACCGCCTTGTTCAGGCCCGGATCAAGGGTGAAGCGCTCCCGCTGCCAGTCCACCGAGTAGCCCAGCCGCCGCAGCTGGCCCACGATCGTGCCGCCGCTCTCGGCCTTCCAGGCCCAGGCCCGCTCCAGGAAGGCGTCGCGGCCGAGGTCGTCCTTGCTGCCGCCTTCGGCCTTGATCTGCTTCTCCAGGATCGACTGCACCGCGATCGAGGCGTGGTCGGTGCCGGGCAGGCACAGCACGTTTCTGCCCTGCAGACGCTGGAAGCGCACGATCGTGTCGATCAGGGCCGTCTCGAAGCCGTGGCCCATGTGCAGGCTGCCGGTCACGTTCGGCGGCGGGATCACCACCGAAAACGTCTCCCCCGGGGCCTCCGGATCGGGATGGAAGGCGCCGGCGGCTTCCCAGGCGGCCTGCCAGCGGGCTTCGGTGCTGGCCGGGTCGTAGGTCTTGGGCAGGGCGCCGTCAGGAGCTGGGGTGGCCTCGGCCATGGAGCTGGAGCACCGGCGGAGGCCCCATGGTCTCAAAGCACGGAGCGGCGCTCCGTGGCCTTCGGGGTCACTTCGCCGCCAGACGAGCCACGTAGGCCTCCAGGGTGCCGGCATTGATCCAGCCCGTGGCGATCGTTTTGCTGTGGTCGTGGCTCACCCGGCCGCGGTGGATGTGGGAGAGCCCAGCGGGGAAGAGCAGCAGCTTGCCCGCCTCGGCCTGCTCGTGGTGGCCCTGCCAGTGGAACTCGGTGCCCCCCTCGGGCAGGCTGTTGCAGTAGAGGATCCAGGCCAGCACACGGCGGTTCGGCTCGGTGTCCTCCTCGCTGAGGGTCCAGTCGCAGTGCCAGGCGTGGAAGGCCTCGCCCGGGGCGTAGCGCTGCAGGTTGAAGATCGGGTTCACGAACAGGGCCTGCTCCGGGCAGCACTGGCGCAGCAGCGGCCGCTCCCTGAGGTATTGGTTGAGGCCGGCCGTCACCCCCCGCAGGATCACCTCGGCCAGGGCGAAGGCCTCCGGATCGCTGCGGTCGATCGCCACCAGGCTGATGTCGATGGACACCTTGGCGGGCGCGGCCCCGGGCCCAGCCTCCGGCCCGAAGGCCACCCCGGGGCGTTGCAGGTCGCTGCGCCGCTCGAAGAAGGCCATCACCGCATCGGCCAGGGCGCTGTAGCCGGGGTTGGTGTAGGTGGCGATCAGGGTCATGGCGTGGCGGCGGGCGATGGCAGCTGCCAGGGAATGGCCACCGCGCCCTCCAGGCTGCTCCAGCGCCCGCGGTCGGCCACCAGCTGGGCCTCCAGGCCCGCAGCGGCCACGGCCGCCGCCGCCCGCTGCAGATCAACGGGGGCGCCGCCGGGGGCCAGCSGCAGCACCAGCGCCGCCTCCTCGGCGGGATCGGCCACCACCTGCAGCTGAAGGAGCTCCAGCTCCCGCGTGAAGAACTGCTGCCGCAGGCGGCGGCTCAGGGCCGGATCAAGGCAGGCCCGAAAGGCCCGCAGCCCGGCCTCGTCGCCACTGCAGCCGCAGTTGAGTGCCAGCCAGATCAGCAGTTTCACCCAGCTCTCAGTGCTCCAGAGCGGCGCAAAGCTGCTGCGGTGCTGGCGCACCAGCTCGCCGATAGCGAACGCGGCAAGCCGGCCCCGGGTCGCCTCAGGAGCGCTTTGGCGAGGGGGCTGGGCAGCGGGTTCGGGCATGGTCACGGTCAGGACAACCGGGAACAAGGGCTGCGCCATCCTCGCCAGTGGGCAAACTGCAGAGGCAACGTCCCTGGAGACGCCCAATGGCCCTGGATCTGAACGACCCGGAGCTCGAGTTCGCCGATCTGGTCACCGCCTATCAAAGCTGGGTGATGGCCGTGATCAACGACGAGAAGCTGGGCGGTGACCCCCTGCTCACCGACGACATCGCCGATGACGCGATCAATGCGATGCGCTTCCTGCCCGACGTGGTGACCAGCGCCATCGAGACCACCCTGGCCCGCGTCTATGACGTGGATCCCGAGGAGCTCGATGGCCTGCTCTATCCCGACGACTGAGCCTGATCAGGCTGAGAAGCCATAGCTGCTGAGGTCTCTCGAAGCGGCGATCCGCCGCACCACGGCATCCGCCAGCCGGCCTGCCGTGGCGGCCGTGGGGTGAACGTCGTCGAGGAAGCGTGGCCTGGCCACGCTGTTCCACACCTGGAAACCATCGATCACCTCCACCCCGTCGTTGCGGCGCGGGCCGTTGTAGCGGCGCTTGAGCTGGCGGTTCACCCGCCGGGCCGTCTGGTCGACGAACCGCCGCAGGTCGCGGCCCAGGGGCGGTCTCAGGCCAGCGGCCACGGCTCTCACCGCAGGGGTCTGGCTCAGGGGCGCCAGCCCCAGAATCACCACCTCATCGATGGCGAAGCCGCCCCTGCTGGGGTTGCCGCTGATCGTGTCCACGGCCCGGCGGGTGTTGGCCACGATCCTGCGGGCCTGCTGGCGGCTCAAGCGCCGGTCATCCCGGCGGCCCGCACTGCGCAGCGCCCGCAACACCCGGCCGGGGCGATCGACCAGATCCTGCAGGTCGTTGCTGCCCGCCACGATCAGGGCATCGACATCGGCGCGGCGCGGCGCATTGGCCGCCACCACCCGAGCCTGGGAGCGGAGCCCGAGCGGGAAGCGGGCCAGGGCGACCCGCCGGGAGCCCCTCAGGCCGGAGTTGGCGCCGGCATAGGCGAAGTTCCAGAGCTGGGTGCTGCTGTCGAAGCCACCGGCCAGGCGCTGCAGGGGCAGGCTGAGCAGGTTGACCCGGGTGGTGGAGCTCAGCCTGGCCCCGAGGCGGCGGGCAATCTGCTCAGCCAGCACTGGGCCATCGGAGGCCTTGCGGTTGCCGCCGCCGTTGTAGATGCGGTCCGCGAAGGGATCCTGCCCCACCAGCCCAGCCAGGGCGGTGGTGTTGCCCGTATCCACCAGGCTGTCCCCCAGAAGCACCAGAGAGGAGGTCATCGGCGGCGGCGGGGTTCTTGGCTGTGGACCCATGCTGCCGGCCAGGCGGGCAATCTGAGCACACTGGTGAAGCTCGCGCTGCCGTGCCCGTGCCGCCAACTGCTCCCTCGGCCGGTCAGCCCCCCGAGCTGCTCGATCAGGCCCACAGCACCGCCGCTGCAGAGCTGATCGACGCCCTCGGCAGCGACCCGGTGCGGGGGCTGAGGGGCGCGGAGGCGGCGCAACGGCTGCAGCGCTGGGGCCCGAACCAGCTCAGCCAGCGGCGCGGCAGGCCCGGCTGGCTGCGCTTCCTCGGCCAGTTCCACGATCCCCTGCTCTACACCCTGCTGGCGGTGGGGGCCGTGAAGCTGCTGCTGGGCGAGGTGAGCGAAGCCTGGGTGATCTGGAGCGTCACCGTGATCAACGCCGTGATCGGCGATGTGCAGGAGAATCGCGCCGAGACGGCCATCGCGGCCCTGGCCCGCTCGGTGCGCACCAGCGTCGAGGTGGTGCGCGGTGGGCAGCCCGCCCGGCTGGCCTCCGAACAGCTGGTGCCGGGGGATCTGGTGCAGCTGGAGGCCGGCAGCAAGGTGCCCGCCGACCTGCGGCTGTTGACGGTGCAGCAGCTGCAGGTGGATGAATCGGCGCTCACGGGTGAGTCGATGCCCGTGCGCAAGGCCACGACGCCGGTGGAGCCGCGGGCGCCCCTGGCGGAGCGCCACGGCATGGCCTACGCGGGCAGCCTGGTGACCGCCGGCCGGGCCAGAGGCCTGGTGGTGGCCACCGGCAACGCCACCGAGGTGGGCCACATCTCCCGTTCCCTGGCCGACCAGACCAGCCTCAGCACTCCCCTCACCCGCCAGTTCCGGGGCTTCACCCACACCCTGCTGCAGCTGGTGCTGGCCCTGGCGGGAGTCACCTTTCTGGTGGGACTGGCCCGGGGCCGGGCCGCCGCCGAGATGTTCGATGGCGCCGTGGCCCTTGCCGTGGGCGCCATCCCGGAGGAACTGCCGGCGATCGTCACCATCACCCTGGCGATCGGCGTGAACCGCATGGCCCGCCGCAACGCCATCATCCGCAAGCTGCCGGCCGTCGAGGCCCTGGGCAGCACCACGGTGATCTGCTCGGACAAAACGGGCACCCTCACCCAGAACCGCATGACGGTGCAGCAGATCCATGCCGGCGGGGAGCGCTGGCCGCTTGATCAGTTGGCGGGAAGCGAGCACAACCTGGCCCTGCGCGACACCCTGCTGGCCGGGATGCTCTGCAACGACGCCCGGCCCAGCCAGCATGAGGGCCTGGTGGGGGACCCCACCGAGACAGCCCTGCTGCAGGCGGCCGCCGTGGCCGGTCTGGATCGGCAGGGCTGCCTGCAGCGCCAGCCTCGCCTGGACGTGATTCCCTTCGCCTCGGAACACCAGTTCATGGCCACGCTGCATGGCGATGGGCGCATCCTGGTGAAGGGCTCGCTGGAGGCGGTGCTGGCCCGCTGTGACAGGCAGCTCTCGGCCGCGGGCGAGCCCCAGCCCCTCGATGGCGCGGCCATCAGCGCCGCCGTGGCCGCCATGGCCGGCGCCGGGCAGCGGGTGCTGGCCTTCGCCTCCGGGCAGGCCGCCCTCCACCAGCGGCAGCTGCGCCCGCAGCAGTGCAGCGGCGGCCTGGTGTTCCTGGGTCTGCAGGGCATGCTCGACCCACCACGTCCGCAGGCGCGCGCCGCCGTGCAGGCCTGCCAGCAGGCCGGCATCACCGTGAAGATGATCACCGGCGACCACCGCGACACCGCCCGCTGGGTGGCCACGCAGCTGGGGCTGGGCCGGGGTGGCGCCGTGCGGGCCATCGAGGGCCGCGCCCTGGAGGACTGTCCCCCCGAACAGCTGGGTCAGCTGGCGCAGCAGAGCGATGTGTTCGCCCGGGTGGCGCCGGCCCAGAAGCTGGCCCTGGTGCAGGCGCTGCAGGCCGGCGGCGCCGTGGTGGCGATGACCGGCGATGGCGTCAACGACGCGCCGGCCCTCAAGCAGGCCGACATCGGCATCGCCATGGGCGAAGGCGGCACCGAAGTGGCCCGCGAAGCCGCCGACATGCTGCTCACCGACGACAACTTCGCCACGATCGAAGCGGCTGTGGAAGAGGGCCGGGCCGTGTACCTCAACCTGCGCAAGGCGCTCGCCTTCGTGCTGCCGGTGAATGGCGGTGCCTCGATGACCATCCTGCTGGGAGCGGTGCTCGGCCTGCAGCTGCCGGTCACAGCGCTGCAGGTGCTGTGGCTGAACATGGTGTGCTCGCTCAGCCTGTCGGTGCCCCTGGCCTTCGAGCCCCAGCCGCCGCACCTGATGAGCCAGCCGCCGCGGCCGCCAGGGGAGCCCCTGCTCAGCGGCCGTCTGGTGCGCCGGGTGCTGCTGGTGTCCGCCTTCTACTGGCTGCTGATCTTCGGGGTGTTTCTGCAGGTGTCAGGGTCTGGGGCCAGCCTGGAGCTGGCGCGCACGATGGCGATTCAGGCCCTGGTGCTGGCCCAGGTGGTGTATCTGATCAGTCTGAGCCAGGCCAGCCGTGGCGGCTGGCGCCAGTGGCGGCGGGTGCCGGTGCTGGTGGGCGGCATCAGCCTGGCTCTGCTGCTGCAGCTGCTGTTCAGCCAGTGGAGCTGGATGAACCGCTTCTTTGCCACCGCGCCCCTCAGCGGCAGCCAATGGCTGCTGTGCGGCCTGGCGATGCTGGCCATGCTGCCGGTGGCCTGGATCGGGGAGCGGCTCGACCCCACAGCGGGCTTCAGCGGCTGATCACTCCTCGCCCCAGAGTTCGGAGGCGGGCACCCGCAGCAACAGCCCACCGTTGCCATCACTGGAGAGCACGCCGGACTGGCGGAACTGGGTGAGGGCCTTGGTCACGGTGACCCGGGTCATGCCGGCGATGTCGGCAAGCTGCTGGTGGGTCAGGGGGCGTTCGCCGAAGCAGAGCCGCACGCCTTTGGTGGTCATCGTGCCGAAACGGGTGCCGAACCAGTCGAGCAATTGCAGCAGACGAGCCTCAGCGGGGCGTACGCGGCTGAGCAGCAGCAGCAGAGCCGCCTGCCGCAGTTGATCCTCCAGGAAGCTGCGCTCCATCGGCACGGTGGTGTCAGCTTCTTCCACCACCACCACGGGGGAGAGGGAGCGCAATTCGATCGAAGGCAGACCGATCAGAGCGGGCATCACCATCTCGCCCGGGCCCCACACGCCCAGGGTGAGGGGATCGCAGCCGGGAACCCAGCGGGCAAGCCAGACGTAGCCCTTTTCCACGCGCCAGCAGAGATTGGCGGGAAGCGTCTCGCCGGCCCGGAGGCTGAGGCGCAGACAACGGCTTGACATGGAGACGGACATGATGGCAAAGGAGAAAGATGGAGAGATAGAGCAGCAGCGCATTGCAGCTCAGCGATACAACGATGTGCCGCTGGGCTGTGATGATTCAACTGTGGTTAACCAGGGATCTTGATCAACCCAGGCAAACCGCATCGTGTGATTCAACCTGGTGCAGTCATAAAAAGAATGTTGTTCAAATTTGGGTCCGCAAACCTTAAAGCCTCTGTCAGGAAATGTGCCAACTGACACGCGCAGGATCCCCGATTGGATGCATAAGCCGGCGTAATCGGCAGTGGTTGTCCGTGGCTTCAACCACAGCGATCCGTGCCTCAGCCACGCACGTTGCCTGCCCCCTCAGCTGGCCGCCAGGGTCAGGGGTTGCACCAGGGGCAATGGCCTGGATCGGCCTGCTGCAGGCCGTCGCGCCGGGGCCGCAGCTCGGTGTGGGGGCAGGAGGCACAGCCCCAGCACTCCTGGGCTGTCAGGGCCGTGGCCGTGCCGCAGCAGCTGCAGGGCAGGCCCGGCAGGGTCGTCTGCAGTCCCCAGCCAGGGGCCCCGCAGGCGGGGCAAGGCCGCCCCAGGCGGCGCACCAGCTGGAAACCCAGCCGCCGGATACTCGCCATCCGGGTGGGGTTGCAGTGGGCGCGCATGTCGGTTTCGAGCCACACGCGCCCCTCAGGGCTGGCCGCCGCGCAGCGGGCCACCGCAGCCTCCAGCTCCACCTGGCTGCGAATGGCCTTGAGGCAGGGGCCGGGATGGCCGTCGGCCGGGCGGGCGATCAGCGCATGGCTGGGGAAACGCACCTGGGCCAGCCAGGCCTGAACGCCTTCTGCTGCGAGCTCGCCGGGCTCCAGGCTGCGGCGGGCCAGGCTGGTGGCCAGATCGAGGCGCTGCTCCAGCACGCTGAGGCCCCGCTCCAGATCCACGAAGAGCAAGAGCTCCTGGCCCACCGAGAGCAGGGGCACGGCGGGATGGGGGCCGAAGCTGGCCTCGCTGGCCAGGCCGAGGCTGAGGCCGCTGGCCTCGAGACCGAGCAGGGCCTTGCGATGACAGGTGGCGCGGGCGTCGCCCAGCCGTTCCACCTCACCGCTGAAGGTGCCGAGCTGGTCGGTGTCGCAGGGCGCCACCTCCAGGATGGCGCCGAGCCCATGCAGGAAGGGCCTGGCCAGTGCCCGCTCCTTGCCGTGGCGTGTGGTGAGGCAGACCCTGCGTCCCGCATAGGGCGACGGGGAGCCCATGGTGCTCAGCCGGGCTGGGTGGCCGGTTCGGCCTGGGAGCTGATCACCACCCGCAGCAGGATCGGGGCCAGGAAGGTGGTGCCGATCACCATCAGCAGGATGGCGGCTTCCAGGGACGGGGTGAGGATGTTGGCCTGGGTGCCCAGCCCGAGGAAGATCAGACCCACCTCGCCGCGGGGCATCATCCCCAGACCCACCACCAGGCGGTTGGTGGGTTCCTTGCTGGTGTAACACCAGCCCGCCGCCACCTTGCCGGCCACGGCCACCACCAGCAGGAACATGGCCACGATCAGCCCTTCGCGGTTGGCCGGATCGAAGGGGTTGAGCACGGAGAGGTCCATGCCGGTGCCGATCAGCACGAAGAACACCGTGGCGAAGAGGGCCACCAGGGGCTTCACCGCCGTGTCGATGTCATGGGTGTGCTTGGAGGCACTGAGGATCAGGCCTGCGGCAAAGGCTCCCAGGGCCGCTTCCAGACCGATCGCCTGGGCCGCGAAGCAGCACAGGGTGAGCACCACGAAGCTGGCCACCGCCACATCGCCGGGGGCCTTGAGGCGGTCCACCACCCAGTCGAAGCCCGGGGCGGCCGTGCGGCTGAGGAAGAGCGCCGCCGCCACGAACACCACAGCCGCCGCGCAGAGCTTGAGCAACGGACCCACGGTGAAGGCGCCACCGCCGGCCAGAGACACCACCACGGCCAGGATGACGATGCCGAGGATGTCATCGAGCACGGCGGCACCGATCACGATCTGACCTTCCTTGCGCTTCAGCCACTGCAGCTCACCGAACACGCTGGCGGTGATGCCGATCGAGGTGGCCGTCATCGCCGCGCCGGCGAACACCGCCGGGATCAGGGGCACATGGAAGAAGTAATAGAGGCCAACGGTGCCGAGGGCAAAGGGCAGCACCACCCCGGTGAACGCCACCGTGCTGGCCTGAAGCCCCACCGCCACCAGCTCGTCGAGCTCGCTCTCGAGGCCTGTGAGAAACAGCAGGGCGAACAGGCCGAGCTGCGACACAGCCTGAAGGCTGGGGAAGGTTTCCCGGTAGATGGAATCCACCGTTTCGGGAGAGACATCGGCCAGGGAGCCCACCAGGTTCAGCACCGCGCCACTGAGTTCCGCCTGGGCCTCGGGGGGCAGAATCAGATGCAGGCCGCTGGCGCCGATGAGCACGCCAGCCACGAGTTCGCCGAGGATGGTGGGGAGCTGGAGCCGCACCATCACCTCAGCGATGGCTCGAGCGGCCACAAAAATGACGAGAAAGCGGCCGACCCCGATCAGGGTTTCAGCCACTTCCGCCTGGTGACTGCCGATTTCCATCAGCAGCGTGGGCAGGGGAATCATTCACGAGAGAACAGGAGCGTGTCTTTTTAATGGGAAAAGCCGCATTGCGGCTGAAATGTCGGCATCGGAATCCCAGGCTTCCCCGGCCGGTCTGATCAGCTGGGGTGATCAATGACACCGGCAGGGGCGTGCGGCAGGCGGCAGCGCAGGGCCGGGTCGGTGGCCAGCAGGGGGTTCCAGGACAGGCCCGCCTGGGCAAAGACAGAGACAGCAACCAGCCCGGTGGCACCGACGAACGCCGCTGATTCACGCCTGGCGGAGCTGCCGTGGGGGCACGCTCCAGGACCAATGATCACCCCAGCTGATCATTGCAATTCCCAGCCGTGGCGGTGCCGCGGGGGCTGAACGGCGCCGGCGCCAGCATTTTCACCAGTAATGTGCCGGCGACCACACTCCCCTGTAGCGATGGCCACTGATACGGCCCCTCCGGGGCGCTCACCCCTGCAGCTGCTGAACCACTTCAGCGCCAACAACATCAAGGGGGATCTGTTCGGGGGGGTCACCGCGGCGGTGATCGCCCTGCCGATGGCCCTGGCCTTCGGGGTGGCCTCCGGTGCCGGGGCTGCGGCCGGCCTCTGGGGGGCGGTGCTGGTGGGCCTGTTCGCCGCCCTGTTCGGCGGCACCCCCACCCTGATCTCCGAGCCCACCGGCCCGATGACCGTGGTGATGACCGCCGTCATCGCCAGCCTCACCGCCCAGGACCCGGAGAACGGCCTGGCCATGGCCTTCACCGTGGTGATGYTGGCCGGGGTGTTCCAGATCCTGTTCGGCCTGCTCAGGCTGGGCCGCTACGTGACCCAGATGCCCTACACGGTGATCTCGGGCTTCATGAGCGGCATCGGCCTGATCCTGATCATTCTCCAGATCGGCCCCTTCCTGGGCCAGGCCATCCCCAAGGGCGGTGTGCTCGGCACCCTCGGTGCCATCCCCTCCCTGCTGGCCGGGGCGCGCCCGGCGGAAGTCACCCTGGCTGTGGTGACCCTGGCGATCCTGTGGCTGACGCCGGCGCGGCTCAAGAAGGTGGCGCCGCCCCAGCTGATCGCCCTGATCGCCGGCACCGTGCTCTCGCTCACCCTGCTGAGCGGCGCCGATGGCTCGGCTGAAGTGGAGGGCATCCGCCGCATCGGCGCCATCGCCTCCGGCCTGCCGAGGCTGCAGCTGCCCCACTTCGAGGCCTCTCAGCTCCAGCTGATGCTGGTGAACGGGGCCGTGCTGGGGATGCTGGGCTGCATCGACGCCCTGCTYACCGCCGTGGTGGCCGACAGCATCACCCGCACCGAGCACAACTCCAACAAGGAACTGATCGGCCAGGGCCTCGGCAACCTCGTCTCCGGCCTGTTCGGCGGCATCGCCGGTGCCGGCGCCACCATGGGCACCGTGGTGAACATCCAGGCCGGCGGCCGCAGTGCCCTCTCCGGCCTCAGCCGTGCCCTGATCCTGATGCTGGTGATCCTGGCCGGCAGTGGCCTCGCCGCCCAGATCCCCCAGGCCGTGCTGGCCGGCATCGCCCTCAAGGTGGGCTTTGACATCGTCGACTGGAGCTTCCTCAAGCGCGCCCACCAGATCTCGCTCACCGGCGCGCTGATCATGTATCTGGTGATCGGCCTCACCGTGCTGGTGGACCTGATCGCGGCGGTGGGCATCGGCGTGTTCATCGCCAACATCCTCACCATCGACAAGATGAGCGCCCTGCAGAGCCGCTCGGTGAAGTCGATCTCCACCGGCGACGGCGACCTGCTGCTCAGCGGCGAGGAGAAGGCGCTGCTGGATCAGGGCAAGGGCCAGGTGCTGCTGTTCCAGCTCACCGGCGCCATGATCTTTGGCGTGGCCAAGGCGATCGGCCGCGAACACAACGCCATCGGCGAGTGCAAGGCGGTGGTGTTTGACCTCACCGAGGTGTCCCACCTGGGCGTCACCTCCGCCCTGGCGGTGGAGAACGCCGTGGAGGAAGCGATCGAGAAGGGCCGTGAGGTGTTCGTGGTGGGGGCCAGCGGCACCACCCGCCAGCGGCTCGAGAAGCTCGGGCTCTATGCCAAGTTGCCGCCTGAGCGCACCGCCATCAGCCGCCAGGTCGCCCTGCAGCAGGCCGTGGGCGCGCTTGCCTGAGGATTGCCTGAGCGCCGGCGCGTCGCCCGCCACGCCGACAGCCCAGCCGTCAGTCGCCCCAGCGGCGCAGCAGGTTGGTGTAGCTGCGGCTGATCAGGTCAAACACCTCGCCATGGCTCTGGCTGGCGAACAGAGCCCGGCGGGCGGTGTCGAGCTCGAACAGCAGCTCGCGCTGATCGGCCTGGCGCACCCGGCTCTGGATCCAGCCCACCGCCGCCAGGCGCTCCCCGGCCTGCACCGGCTCCACCCGGTGTAGCAGGGTGCTGGGGTAGACGATGGCGTGGCCGGCCGGCAGCCGCAGCGCCTCCTCGGCGCCGGGCGATTCCAGCACCAGGGCGCCGCCCTCGTAGGCCCCGGGTTCGCTCAGAAACAGGGTGAAGGAGAGGTCGCTGCGGCCCTCCTTCATGTAGGCGTTGTCCACGTGGCGGCCGTACCCCTCGCCCACGCCACTGCGGCTGAACAGCAGCCCGTGCACCCGCACGGGCAGGGCCGCTGCGGCCACGAGCGGATGGGCCAGCAGGGCCTGGCGCACCTGCTGGCTGAGGCGGCTGTRCAGTGGTGAGTCCGGATCGAGCTGTCGGTTGTGTTTCACGCTGCGGGCGTGCCAGCCAGCGGTGTCGGTGCCGGGGCGCCAGGAGGCCGACTCAGCCCGCAGGSCCTCGCCCATGGCAGCCGCCTGCTCCGAAGACAACAACGGCTCGATCGCAAAGCGCATGGCGGTGTGAGCAACACACTCCGAACAGTGACGCCCTGGCCCAAGCTTCCGGCGCCACCAGCGCCATGATCACCGAAGTCGACCTCTCAGCCATGGCCCGCTCCAGCCTCGCTCTCTTCCTGGCCACGGCTGGTCTGGTGGCCGGCAGTTTCGGCTGCGGCCGCCGCGCCGAACGCTTCGAGGGGGGCGAAGCTGGCGAGGGCGGCGAAGGCAGGCCTGAGCTCACCAGCCCGAGCGGCGCCCCCCTGCCCAGAGACAACCGGGCAGGCGAAGGCGGGGAGGCTGGCGAGGGAGGTGAGAACGGCGAAGGCGGTGAGGGATGGGAAGGCGGTGAGGGCGGCGAAGGCGAAGACGACTGAGCCGCCCAGTGAGGCCAGGCAATCCAGCAAAGCTTCAGCCCGGCCCGCCAGGCAGCCCATGGCACCAGCCTTGGCAGCGGCGGGTGAGGTGCTCGCCGTGGGCGATCAGACCCCTGTGCAGCTGGCAGGTGAGCAGGGGGATGGCATCCGCAGCGGCCTGGTGACGGAAGAACTGGCAGGTGAGGCAGACCTGACGGCTGCGGCTGGCCCGCAGCACGGGCTGAGTCAGGTAGGGCCAGTTGCGAACGGCCTCTGGGCCAGCCTGGCCTGCGAGCGGGAAGAGCGAAGGGGAGACCGCCATAGCGCCTGAAAGGAGTACACCCGTACTAGCAGGTCATGGCTCCAGACGGGGCTAAGCCAAGGCGGGGTCGGGATCCGTCCACCAGCGCTGCCAAGAGCCCAACAACCTTTTGGCAACCCCCGTGCTTTGGACGTGGACCGGCGGCAGGCCTTGCCCAGGCCACAGGCCCCAACAAACACCACAGAACCAAGCCTGATTCGAACCGCTGAGGCGTGTTCCAACAAACGACACGCCCCTTGGGCGGCTTGATGCGCGGGTGAAAGGCCTCACACCAAGGTGGAGAGCAGAGATCCAGACGACAATGACTTGAAGCAGATTCAACGCAGACGGTTTCTGTTTGACGCCCTGTTCCCCGAGCCTGGTTACTGAAGCATGGCAGGGCGAAATGATCCAGTTAGAGAGAAGGCAGGACAATCCATTGCGTTCGCCCTGGTGGAAGACAACATCTCCCCTGCCAAGCCCAGCATGGCTTTACCGTGCCACAGTCAGCGACGACTGCGGGTCCATGAAGTGATGAAGAACTCGCGCTCAAAAAGTACCGAGCAGCTGCATCTCTCTCCAGACCAGTCAGACAAGGCAAGATCCGATTCTCGACGATGACGCCAAAGTTCTGGAACGAATGGATCAATCCGGCCATGCCGTCCCTGCTGCAAGGGGTCCTGCCGCTGCCCCCGGCGCAATGGAGAACCGATGCCATGGCGGGCGTCACCCTCGCCGCACTGGCCATCCCCGAGGTGATGGGGTACACCCGCATCTCCCAGACCCCAGTGGTGACAGGGCTCTACACCCTGCTGATGCCGATGCTGGCCTTCGCGCTGCTGGGTTCCTCCCGCCACCTCGTGGTGGCTGCCGATTCCGCCACTGCAGCCATCCTGGCCGCCACCCTGGCCGGGGTGGCCAAACCCGAAAGCAGCAGCTACAGCGAACTCACGATGGCCGTGGCTCTTGTGGTGGGGGGGATGCTGCTGCTGGCCTCGGTGCTGCGACTCGGCTTCCTGGCTGACTTTCTGTCACGAAGCGCCCTGATCGGCCTGCTCACGGGCATCGGCGTGCAGGTGGCTGCGGGGGAATTCGGTGGACTGTTCGGCCTGGAACCTGTGAAGGCTGGTGCTGTGCAGCAGATCCTGTCTGTCCTGTTCAGGCTTGGAGAGTCCCGAGCGCTCCACCTGCTGGTGGCGATCGCCGTGTTGACGATCATCGCCGGCTGCCGGGCTCTCAATCCTCGCCTTCCCGGGGCCCTGATTGCGGTCATCAGCAGCGTTCTGGCCAGTTGGTTGCTGCACTTCCAGGCCCTGGGCATCCCTGTGGTGGGCACGGTGCCGCGGGGTCTGCCGCAGTTCACGCTGCCCTCGATTCAGCCAGCCGAGTGGAATCAGGTGTTGATCACGTCAGCCTCGTGCTTCGTGGTGATCCTGGCCCAGAGCGCCGCAACCTCCCGCGCCTATGCCCAGCGCTACGGCGAGCGCTGCAGTGAGAACGTGGATCTGTTCGGCTTGGCCTGTGCCAACGCGGCAGCGGGCCTGAGCGGCACCTTCGTGGTGAACGGCAGCCCCACCAAGACCGAAATGGTGGATGCGGCGGGCGGTCGCAGCCAGGTTGCCAACCTCAGCACGGCAGCAATGGTGTTGCTGGTGCTGTTGTTTCTGACCGGACCCCTCAGCCTGATGCCCGCGGTTGTGCTCTCCTCGATCGTGTTTCTGATCGGTCTCAAACTGATCGACCTGGACGGCATGCGAGAGCTCTGGACGCTGCAACGCAACGAGTTCTTCATTGCCCTCGCCACGGTGATCAGCGTGGCTCAGCTCGGTGTGATGCAGGGCATCGTGCTGGCGGTGCTGCTATCGCTGATCGAGCAGGTGCGTCACACCTACCGGCCTCGCACCAGGCTGTGGCGACCACATCCCAGCGGCAAGGGCTGGCAGTCAGTGCCAGTGAGGCCAGGTGTGTTCGTGGCACCCGGGATCGTGGCCTACCGCTTTGAAGCCAACCTGTTCTATGCCAATGCCAATCACTTCACCGATGAATTGCTGAAGCTCGTGAGCAGCCAGAGACAGCCCGTCACGGCAGTGGTGATCGATGCCTCCGGAATCGATGATGTGGACTATTCGGCAGGGAAGGCCCTGATCGAACTCCAGCAGCAGTTGGGCGGCAGGGGGATTCGTTCGGCCTTTCTGACTACTTCCACCGCCCTGATGCGCGAGCTCCAGCGCTTTGGGCTGGCTTCCGGCCCCACCGATGGAGGCCCCTTCCCATCCCTGAAGAAAGCGATCCAGGCCCTGGTAACCAAATCGACCAGCGAGGCCTGAAGACTCCCGTGACCGGGGATGTCAATCATCCACGAAGTTTCGATACAGAATCGCCACAGCCCGAAAGTTGACTGCCAAGAATAAACCAGTCATGGAGACGAGCATGGGTAAGATTTTCAGCAACGAGCAGCAGGAACTGATCAAGCGGGCCAGAGACTTCTCAACACCATTCTGCATTAATGATGGCGAGAAGTTCAAGCTCAAAGATGGTGATCCGGGAAACACGCTTCACTTCAGCAAGAAGCACAAACCGCAAGCCCTGGAAGCACTGGACAACGGCGTGGAATTACTGGCCCAGTTTCAAGACCTTCTCTATGCCCAGGATCGATGGGCCTTGCTGCTGATCTTTCAGGCAATGGATGCTGCTGGCAAGGATGGCACCATCAAGCATGTGATGAGCGGGGTGAATCCCCAGGGTTGCCAGGTGAGTTCCTTCAAGGCGCCCTCAGCTGTCGACCTCGACCACGATTACCTCTGGCGCAGCAACCAGATGCTACCTGAGCGGGGAAGAATAGGAATCTTTAATCGCAGCTATTACGAAGAAACCCTCGTGGTACGGGTACATCCTGAGATTCTTGCCAAGCAAACCTTGCCCAAGGATCTTCTCGGCAAAGACATTTGGGAAGATCGCTTCCATGATATCAGGAATTACGAGCGCTATCTCACAAATAACGGCATTGTGGTGCGCAAGTTTTTCCTGCACGTATCGAAAGACGAGCAGAAAAAGCGATTCCTGGAGCGGCTTGAAAACCCAGAGAAAAACTGGAAGTTCTCAGCCAATGACATCAGGGAGCGCGGTTACTGGGACGACTATATGAAAGCCTATGAAGACACCATTCGCAACACCGCGACCAAGCAGGCTCCCTGGTATGTCGTCCCTGCGGACAACAAATGGTTCACGCGTGTTGTGGTGGGAGCAGCCATTATTGAAGCCCTGGATTCTTTGGGACTGCACTATCCAGAAGTCAGCAAGGAAGCACGCCAGGAGCTTGCACAAGCTAGGCAGGATCTGTTGAACGAATAGGGCCAGACCAAACAGAACTGTTCCGGCTCAAGTGCCGATCACGGTCGATCCCACCACGGTCTCCTCTTCTGGGAGCGGCCGTTGGCACGCCGCAGCGGCCAGAGTATCGATCTGCTGCAGGAAAGAGGCATAGGCAGGTGATTCCTCCGGGGCGTAGTTGAGATTCTTGTAGAGGCCGGTCAGACGGGTGAAATAGTCCCTGACGGCTGCTTTTCCCTCAAAGTGATAACGGCGATGAATCAGATCAGTGACCAGCTGGAAAGAACGTTGCTGGCGATCGATGGGGCAACTGGCATCCACCTCATCGAAGGCATCCTGCTGGAGGTACACCATATCGAGAAACTGGGCTTTCTGGTAGAGGATAAAGTCTTCAAGGGTGACACCCTCTTCACCGGTGACCTGAATCATCTGATCAACAGCATCGCCACGGCGAAGAAGATCATTCATTGCCTTCACCTGATCGACCCAATCGGGAGCTACATGAGTAGCGAACCAGCCTTCCAGCTGGCCAAAATAACGCGACCAGGAGAGCAGGATATCGACTGCCGGATAACAGCGCTTGTAAGCCCGCTCAGCACTCAGGCCCAGGAAGGCTTTGACCGTGCTGAGGGTGGACTGGGTGACAGGCTCTTCAAAGTTGCCTCCTGCGGGCGACACCGTACCGATCATGGTCAGACTGCCGACGCTACCGTCATTGGTGCGGATGATGCCGGCCCGCTCATACACCCCCTTGATGGCTGAATCCAGGTAGGCGGGGAAGGCATCTTCACCAGGGATCTCCTCAAGCCGACCGGAGGTCTCGCGCATGGCCTGGGCCCAGCGAGAGGTGGAATCGGCAATCAACAGCACATTGCATCCCATCTGGCGGTAGTACTCGCCGAGGGTGAGACCGGTATAGATGGAGGCCTCCCTGGCCGCCACTGGCATTGAGGAGGTGTTGCAGATGATGATCGTGCGATCCATCAGCGATCCACCCGATTTCGGATCAGTGAGCTTCGGAAATTCGGTGATGGTCTCCACCACTTCTCCTGCCCGCTCACCGCAGGCCACCACGAGCACGACGTCCACGTCGGAGTGTCGGGAGATCAGGTTCTGAAGCACCGTCTTGCCCGCACCGAAGGGACCAGGGATGCAGCCGGTGCCGCCACGGGCAATGGGCAGGAAGGTGTCGACGATCCGCTGGGTGGTGATCATGGGCTCCTCGGGATAGAGCCGTTCGCAATAGCGCTTCTGCAGTAGAAGCTCCGGCAGAGGCCGCCGCACCGGCCAGTCCTGGGCCAGGGTGAGGGAGCGACTGTGCCCCTTGGAGTCGGTGACCCGGGCCACCACCGTGTCCACCGTGAAGGCGCCCTGCTGAATCCAGTCCAGGGTGACCGTCCCAGGTTGGTCGAAGGGCACCATGATCTTGTGGGCAAAGCGCCCTTCCTGCACTGTGCCGAGCACATCTCCAGCCTTGAGGGTTTGGCCCATGCGGGCCGTGGGCTGAAAGGACCAGGTCTTTTCCGGGTCGAGGGGAGGCACGGAAGCCCCGCGGGGCAGGAAGGTGCCGTAGCCGGCCGCCAGGCTGGCCAGGGGTGTCTGCAGCCCGTCATACACCTGGGTGAGCAGCCCGGGGCCCAGCTTCACCGAGAGCAACTCGCCCGTCTGCTCCACCGGATCCCCGATCCCCACCCCCAGGGTGCTTTCAAAGACCTGGGCATCGGCTGTGCTGCCGTGCACGCGCAGCACCTCGGCCTTGAGCCGCTCCTGGCGCTGCCCTTCCCTGTGCTTCGGCAGGATGTAGAGAACCTCGTTCTTGAGGATCGGCCGCGGCGCCGTGGTGGCCATGCCAATGGTCACCAGGTCGTCCTGGACAGCGACCACACGGGCAGGGTTGTAGGAGTCGGTCATCAGGGGGTGGCTGAAGCAGCGGCGAAGGAGCCGAGACCGGCGGCAACCAGCTGACGGAAGCGTGCCGTGGCGGCCTGGGCATCAAAGCTGCACCAACGCTCGACCAGGCTCCAGCGGGCGAGATAGATCATCACGGCTTCGAAATCGAAGTGGTGGCCCAGGGAGACCCGGTCAAGGTCCTTCCAGATCACCGCGAACTGGAGCCGCTCGAGGTTTATGAGGTCGTCGACCTCAAGCAGGCGCACAGTCTCGACAATCCAGGGGAAGATGGCCTCGAGCCGGAAGGTCGGCTCCTTCCAGTGACGCTGGATCGCCGGCACCCAGGCTCCGAATCCCCAGGGCTGAGCCAGCGGCGGCTCCGCCTCGCCCCGATGGCGGCGGCGCAGGGCCGCCAGCACGGTGCGCTGATCCAGGCGATGGGTCACCAGATGGCGCAGCAGCGGATGGGAGACCTCAGCGAAAAAGGCCCGGGCCTCCTCCAGCAAACGGTCATCGCCGGGGCCGCCGCCCTGGTCCAGGGGTCGCATCGACTGGGAGAGGAGGCTGACCGTGAGCTCCAGGCGTCGACGGTCCTGCGGCTCCAGCAGCCTGAGGCGACGCTCCAGCTTCAGCCGCGAAATCGCTGGAGTGCGCGACTCGAACAGGCCACCGAGGGGCGGCAGGCTGGCCATCAGGGTTGTGTAACGGGGGCTCATTTCACGACACCCTCCAGCAGGGCCCGGAAGCGGGGCTGCAGATGCTCAAGGATCGCCTCAGCCACGGCCCTGTCGGTGAGATCGAGCACCACGTCACGATCCAGCAGGCGCACCCGCAAGCCCGCCTCACTGTCTCTGGCGACACCGAAGCTGACCCCGTCGCGGAGCATGGCGCGAGAAATCAGCTGTACGAAGTGGGTGAGCACCCCCTGCTCCAGTTCCTCAGGGTTCTGGCTGAGCTCGGCCAAGCCGGCCACATGGCGGGGCAGCAGCACCTGCGGCTGGTCGGAGCGGTCCGCCTCAGGCCGCACCCGGCCCACCACTTCCAGGATCATTTTTTCGAGAATTTCCTGCCGCTGCTGCTCTTCACCCACCAGCTGCCTCACTTCACCCCGGAAACGCTCCATCAGTTGGGTCTTCATGGCCAACACGGCATCCCGCAAAGCGAGTTCCAGGGCATGCCGGCCGGAGGTCTGCAACGTGTCGGCCTCCTGGCGGGCCTCCGCCAGAATCTGGTCCGCCTTCTGCCTGGCCTGATCCACGGTGCGCTGGGCTTCCTGCCGGGCCTCGGCGACCAGCTGATCGGCCTGGCTACGGCCAGCCTCCACCCCCTGATCGCGCAGCCGGGCAATCAGCTGTTCCACTCCTGCGGCCACCTGAGCGGGGGTGTCCTGGTGACTGGATCCTGACCTGGGCATCGGATCGCTCCTGCGGCGGTGAACGGTGGTACGGGGTTGAACGAAGGGTGCTATTTCGCCGGAATACCACCGGCGGCCACCAGGGCGAACACGAAGGCGAACACCGCGAAGCCCTCCACGATCGCTGCAGGCGCCAGGGCCAGGCCGAAGATCTCAGGCTTCGACTTCGAGCCCGCAATCGCGGAGGCGCAGCAGAGACCCTGGTAGATGGCGGCCACCAGAAAGACGACTCCGGCCAGAACCCCGATGCCGAAGAGGCCTCCTGCATTCCCGGGACTCACCGGACGGTTGAGGATGAACATCACCACGATGCCGTAGATCGACATGGAGGAGGGGAGAGCCGACAGACCGACGAAACGCCCATAGCCACTGTTCAACTCCATCATGGCTCCAATGGCAGCCTGGCCGGCGACGGTGCAGCCGATGGCGGCACCAATGGCCCCGAGGGCGACGGGAGCGTAGATGCCGATCCAACCAAGCACCAGAAGTGAAAACTGGTCGTTCAAGAAACTGGCTCCTTTTTAACGAAAGGCCGAAAGGGATACCCCTCCTCAGAAAGGCTCCAATTGAAGAATTCGATGAAGTTCAGGCGCAGTCCATGGACAAACCCACTGATGATCGCCAGCAACAGATTCATGCCATGGCCAAGCAGAAGAATCAGAATGGCAATCGGTACACCCAAGGCTACGTCTGAGTGATAGACCTGTCCGGCAAGTTGATTGAACGTAACGGCCAGGGATGCGCTCGCCAAGCCCAGGGCGAAGAGCCTCAGGTAGCTCATCACATCGCCGAACAGCTTGGAAATGTTGGTCAGTGATCCAAGACCATCCACAAGCCGCAGGATGAGGGCTGCCGGATGGGCGATCGGCCGATCACTGCTCAACAGCAGAATGGTCAGCAATCCACCGACCCCCAGGCCCGCGCCCAGATTGACCAGCCAGGCCGTGCCCGCTCCGAGATAGACCACAAGCCCGGCAAGAATCACCGCCATCCAGCCCAGCGGTCTGGCCCTGGCCACTACGCCCGGCCCCCGAATCGCCACGATGCCGTTGGCCAGCAACAGGTGCAGGCAGCCCACCACGAGCGAGACTTTGATCATCGCCTCGTAATCATTGAGGTCGAGCAGCTTCAGCTGGACCAGAGGCGATGTCGCCGGCGGCACAACACCGAAATAACTGCCCGCCAGCACGCCGTACAGCAGGGCGAAGCTGAGGCCCACCACCGCCACCAACCGGAAATGGCGCCCGGCCGGACTCCGCCCCATCCCCTTCCAGAGCAGGCCCAACAGCACGGCCAGCACCAGGGCATAGCCGGCGTCGGCCAGGATCATGGCAAAGAACAGGGCAAAGGAGAAGAAGACCACGATCGAAGGGTCCCAGTCGCGATACCCGGGGGTTTCGTAGAAGGTCACCAGGTCCTGCCCTCCGGTCAGGGAAACCGGGTTGGAGAGCAGCGTGGGAGGGGTATCCCTGGGTTCAGGCTTCTCCGCCACGAAGGCCAAACCGTGTTGCCGGGCAAACCCATCGAGGCGGGAGATGTCGCGGCTGGGCAGCCAACCCTGAAGCTGCAGCAGGGTGCCGTCGTCGTGGGTCATGCCACTGGCCTGGGCCCGGGCCTGGGAATCCTCGGCCTGAGCCAGGTGTCGTGACAGCAGGAAGATCCAGCGACTGAGCGCCTCATGATCCGCCTCCACCTCCTCGAGGGCTGTACGGGCAGCATCGAGGTCGCGACGCACCTCAGCGGTGGGCAGCGCTCCCACGTGGGAGCGGGGCACGGGCAGGGCCTCGGGATCGGGCTCTGAGGGAGCGATCAGGGCGAAGTAGAGGTGGCGCGGGCTCTCGTGGAGTAGCTGGTAGGGCACATCCAGGCCGACCAGGACCTCGCGGAACCACCTCGCCTTTGGATGGGGCACCCGATAGAACCAGAGGCGCTGTCCACCCAGCAGATCGAGATCCGGCAGCGCGATCTCACCCCAGGGCTGGAGTTCCCGCAGCCGGGCCTCCAGGGCCAGAAGCCGGTCCTCGGCATCCCGCTGGCGTTGGCGCGTGGCCAGGGCCTCGGCGATCAGGCGGTCGAAATCAAAGTCGGCATCGACGCGGGTCTGATGGCGACGTCGCCGCACATCGCTCAGGTAGCGCAGCGCCTGCTGCGCCTCCTCAATGGGCCGGGGCGTGACGAAGGTGTCCTGCTCCGCAGGCGACTCCAGGGGAATCAGGTGCAGACAACCCAGGCGCTGCAGCCCGTCAATCAGACGGTCCTTGTCAGCGGAGAGGCCGACAACGGTGACGCGGGCCAACGGAACAATGCTCATCGCCCCAGCACCTTCTCCTTCTTGCGCTTGGCGATCTTGGAGTTCACCACCCCGGCTCGCTCGGCATCGGCGAGGTAGATCGCGATCGTCTTGATGGTGCGCCGGGTGCGGGGGATCAGCACCTTGTCAAACAGGTTGAAGCGCTGAGTCACCGTGCGCTCCGCCTCCCGCAGCCGCTCGAATCGCTGCTCCGCCACCTGGAGCTCGATCTGTGTGCGCAGGGCCTCACGGAGACACTCCACCACCCGGTCGACCCAGAAGGGGAGAGAGAGCAGGCCGTAATCGGCCACCGCGACCGTCACCCGGTCCACGGCAGGCAGGCGGGTTCCCATCAGGTTTTCCTCGCCGATCTGCACATCGGTGAGCTGCACGAGGCCATCGAGATCGATCGCCTCGTGGGCCAGCATGGGACAGACCCGGCCCACCTCCTCCTCCAGGAAGCGCAACCGTTCCTGAAGCGCCTTGACTGACTGCCTGGCCTGATCTCGCTCGGCACTCAGCTGACGTCGCTTGAGATCGAGGGAAGGGAGCACATCGTGATACGTCTTGAGCAGCCCCTTCTGGCGTGTCAGTGAGGCCTTGGTGAGGGAAAGCCTGCTCATGGCATCTGCACCCGACTGTTCTGAACCTGCCTGGGGAAATACTTGTCGATGAGAGCCTGTTTCATCAGCAGCTCCTCGGGCTCGAAGCATTCGGCCATCGTCTGCCAGGCCAGATCGAGGGCCGCTTCGAGTGGCAGATCCACGTTGATGTCCATGAAGCGCTGGCGGAAAAGCTCACCGAACTTGATCAGCTTGGTATCGAACTCAGAGAGCTCAAAGGCCATCGCCTGCTTCTGCTGGGCGTCCCTGGCGCCGGAGTATAGGCGAATCGTGGTGTTCATCACCTGGTTGTGATCTTCACGCGTCACCTTGCCGATCACATTTTGTTTGAGGCGTGACAGTGACCCAAAGGGATCAATCATCCCATCATGAAGGTAGAACTGACCCTCCGTGATGTAGCCGGTGTTGTCGGGAACTGGATGGGTGACATCGTCACCAGGCATGGTGGTGACCGTGAGCACCGTTACCGATCCACCCTGGGCGTAATCGGCTGCTTTTTCGTAGCGACGGGCCAGCTGGGAGTAGAGGTTGCCTGGATAACCACGGTTGGCCGGCACCTGGTCCATGGCGATGCTGATCTCCTTGAGGGAGTCGGCGAAGGCGGTCATGTCCGTCAGCAGCACAAGCACTCGCTTGCCCTCCTCCACCGCAAAGCGCTCTGCAACGGCCAGGGCCATATCAGGAATCAGGGTGCGCTCAACAACAGGGTCGGAGGCGAGATTCACGAACATCACCGTGCGAGGGAAGACACCAGCTTCCTCGAAGGTCTTGCGGAAGGAATAGAAATCATCGAAGATCAGCCCGAGTCCACCGAACACCACGACGTCTGCATCCGCCTGAATTCCGATCCGCGCAAGAAAGGTGTTGAACGGCTCTCCAGAAACAGAAAAGATCGGAATCTTCTGGCTTTCAACCAAACAATTATAGATGTCGATCATCGGCACATTGGTGCGGATCATCTTTGAGGCCAGAATGCGACGCATCGGATTAACCGAGGGCCCGCCAATCGGCACCCGGGCATCATCCGAAAGACTCGGCCCCCCGTCGATAGGCTCACCTGTGCCACGAAACACCCGGCCGAGAATGTTGCCCGAGTACGTGACGGTCATCGGGTGACCAAGGAAGCGCACCTTGGAGTCGGTGGAAATGCCCTTGGTGCCCTGGAACACCTGCAGCGCCACTGCCGTTTCCCCCAGCTCAATCACCTGGGCCAGGGACTGCCTGTCATCCGAACTCTGAACCACCGCCAGATCATTGAATCGCGGTGCTGTCTCACCGTCATGACCACCGGGGGGCACCTCCACCCTGATGATGTCCCCGACGATCTCAAGGATCTTGGAGTAGCTGATCAGAAGACTCATCTCGGGCCCGACAGTTCAGATGTGACAGAGCAAACGTTCGATGAATGCATCTCTCAGAGCCTGGATGGTGGCTTGTGTGCAGAGTTTAAGCCCGACGCGGGAGGCCTCCGGAAGCGAAACAAGACTTGTCGCAACCGCACTGTCATCGTCAGTAGGGGATCGCCGGTCGCTGCACCTAGCCTCTGAGGACCACGCACTACCCCTTTGTCGGTTCCCTCCTCCCCTGCCCTGCGCTGGCTGACAGCGGCCCTGCTGTTTGTGGCGGCGGGCCTGGCCCTGGCGCTGCCCTTCGTTTCGGCCACCCTGCTCACGATCGTGATCGGCGGCGTCGCCGTGGCGGCGGGGATCTCCCAGGCGCTGCGCCTCACCGGTGCCACCGACTGGAGCAGCAGGATCTTTCGCCTGCTGTCGGCGCTGCTCTACGTGGGGGGCGGGCTCTGGATCCTGGTGTTTCCCCTGGCCGGCGAAGTGAGCCTCACGCTGTTCCTGGGCTTCCTGCTGGCCTTCCAGGGGGTGATGGAGCTGGCTGGCGCCGCCGCAGCCCAGGGCCCCGCCAGGGCGCTGGTGCTGCTTGATGGCATCGTCACCACCGTGCTCGGCGGACTGCTGGTGGCCGAATGGCCCAGCGACAGCGTCTGGGCGATCGGCACCCTGCTGGGCGTCGGGCTGGGCATCTCGGCCATCAACCTGCTGACGAGCCCCAGGCCCGAGCCCGGCTGAGCAGCAAAGGGGAGCCGCTCAACGCCAGGACTTGGGCCGGCCCCCGGCCGACAGGAGCCCGGGGAATCTGCTTTTGCATCAAGGACCCTCCAACTGGCGGAGCAGGTGCTGGCAACGGTCGTGAAGCGGCTGCAGGTACTTCAGAACAACGGCCAGACCAACTGATTGTTGATCGTGACGTACTCGTGGGTGAGCTTGTTGCGAAAGCTGATGATCTGTCGGGCCTCCTCGATGATGATGAACTCACGCTCCACAGCAGAGCGAATCAGTCTGCTCTGTTCGTACTGCTCCACCGTGAGGCCGGTAGCGCCCCTCCGAGTGGTGTAACTCAGGAGGTCCTGTGACCCTTTCCGGAGGGTGAACAGGGGCAGCCAGAGGATGACTGCCTGGAAGCTGACTGCGCAGCTCCGTTCATCCACTATGAACCCTGATTGCTGAATTGGCAACTCAGCGATCGAGGAGTTCTGTCTAGGGAGGCTCTGGAAAACCCGAGCCATCCGCGCGAAAATATCCCTGTAATCGCAGGCGCGGACTGGGTTCATGGGCAGCAAGCAGCTCGGATTCGGTGATTACGAGCAGACCACGGCCAAGAAGC
>NZ_JADEWP010000016.1:0-20425 GCF_015207535.1 Cyanobium sp. LEGE 06143
GCCATAGACGTTTTCGCTCGTGACCGACTGCCGTGATCCCTGTTGCTGGGCCATCTCGGCCCGGGCCTTGCCGGCGCTCTTGCGCAGGGCTTCGAGGCGGTCTTCGTAGAAGGTGCGCTTCTTCTTCTTGCGGGTCTGCTCGGCCAGCTCCTTGAGGGCACCGCCGAGGCTCTTGTAGGCGTTGGGCAGGGTGTAGCCGAAGCGGCAGGCCAGATCGATCGCCCGCTCATCGGCGCTGATCGCATCCTGCAGCCGCTTTTCGGAGTTGTTCTTGAGGTAGAGCCGGTAGCCCGCGAAGCCCGACAGGCCCAGGGCCATCAGCAGCAGCAAACCATCCTGAACCCAGAGCTCGCCGATGGCGCCGCCCAGGCCGATCGCCAGCGCCGCCATCTCCCAGCCGTCCCGGGGCACAGCGTCGTTCTGAACCCGGCCCACCTCGTGCCAGAACAGCAGGTTGCGGTGGTCGAGGGCGAGGCCATCCCAGGTTTCGAGGTCCACCTGGATCTCGATCTCATCGCGACCGATCTCCTCGATGGTGATCAGGGGAGGTTCAACCGAAGCTGCGGCTTCCACGAACACCCAGCTCTGCATTTCCGGAGGCAGCAGCCCCTTGAGGCGCTGGAGTTCGCTCATCGACAGGAATGGTGATCTGGAGAACATGCAGCCTAGCCACCATGGCGGCCTGGCTCGGTTGGCGCTGAACGTCCGGGGCCACCAGGGCATGAGAGCCTGATCGGGTTTGGCCGCCGACCACGCCCATGCCCCGCCGCACGGACCTGAAGCGGATTCTTCTGCTGGGCTCAGGACCGATCGTGATCGGTCAGGCCTGCGAGTTTGACTACTCCGGCACCCAGGCCTGCAAGGCGCTGCGGGCCGAGGGGTTTGAGGTGGTGCTGGTGAACAGCAATCCGGCCTCGATCATGACCGATCCGGACATGGCCGATCGCACCTACATCGAGCCCCTCACCCCCGAGGTGGTGGCCCGGGTGATCGCTGCCGAGAAGCCCGATGCCCTGCTGCCCACCATGGGCGGCCAGACCGCCCTCAACCTGGCGGTGACCCTGGCCGAGAACGGCACCCTGGCCGAGCACGGCGTGGAGCTGATCGGCGCCGATCTCAAGGCGATCCGCATGGCGGAGGACCGGCTGCTGTTCAAGGAGGCGATGGGGCGCATCGGCGTGGCCGTCTGTCCCTCCGGCATCGCCAACAACCTCGAGGAGGCGGAGACGGTGGGCGAGGTGATCGGCACCTACCCGCGCATCATCCGGCCGGCCTTCACCCTGGGGGGCAGCGGCGGCGGCATCGCCTACAACCCGGAGGAGTTCCGCTCCATCTGCAAGAGCGGTCTGGAGGCCAGCCCCGTCTCCCAGATCCTGATCGAGCAGTCGCTGATGGGCTGGAAGGAGTTCGAGCTGGAGGTGATGCGCGACACCGCCGACAACGTGGTGATCGTGTGTTCGATCGAAAATCTCGACCCGATGGGGGTGCACACCGGCGATTCGATCACCGTGGCGCCGGCCCAGACCCTCACCGACCGGGAGTACCAGCGCCTGCGGGACCAGTCGATCGCGATCATCCGCGAGATCGGCGTGGACACCGGCGGCAGCAACATCCAGTTCGCGATCAATCCCGCCAACGGCGACGTGGTGGTGATCGAGATGAACCCGAGGGTGTCGCGCTCCTCGGCGCTGGCCTCCAAGGCCACGGGCTTCCCGATCGCCAAGCTGGCGGCCCGGCTGGCGGTGGGCTACACCCTCGACGAGATCACCAACGACATCACCGGCGCCACGCCGGCCTGCTTCGAGCCCACGATCGACTACGTGGTGACGAAGATTCCCCGCTTCGCCTTCGAGAAGTTCCAGGGCAGCCCGGCGGTGCTCACCACCTCGATGAAGTCGGTGGGGGAGGCGATGGCGATCGGCCGCTGTTTCGAGGAGTCGTTCCAGAAGGCCCTGCGCTCCCTGGAAACCGGCCATGCCGGCTGGGGCTGTGACCGCCCTGATGCCAGCCCTGAGCCCGCCGCCCTGAACGCGGCCCTGCGCACGGCCACGCCGGAGCGGATCTTCGCGGTGCGCACCGCCATGGTGGCTGGCCTCGATGACGCCGAGATCCACCGCCTCAGCGCCATCGATCCCTGGTTCCTGGCCAAGCTGCGCGGCATCCTCAGCGCCGAGCAGCAGCTGCTGCGGGGGCGCAGCCTCGATCAGCTGGAGGCCGGCCCCCTGCTGCGGCTCAAGCAGCTCGGCTTCTCCGATCCCCAGATCGCCTGGGCCACCGGCAGCGACCAGCTGGCCGTGAGGCGGCACCGCCAGGCCCTCGGGGTGAATGCGGTGTTCAAGACGGTGGACACCTGCGCCGCCGAGTTCGCCTCCCACACCCCATACCACTACGCCACCTACGAGCGACCGCTGGAGCGCATCGCCGCCGATGGCAGCCTGGCGGCGCTGCCCCCGGAGAATGAGGTGCAGCCCGAGAGTCGTCAGAAGGTGATGATCCTGGGTGGCGGTCCCAACCGCATCGGCCAGGGCATCGAGTTCGACTACTGCTGCTGCCACGCCTCCTTTGCCCTGCAGGACGAGGGCTTCGCCACGGTGATGGTGAACAGCAACCCGGAAACCGTGTCGACTGACTACGACAGCAGCGACCGCCTCTACTTCGAGCCGCTCACCCTCGAGGACGTGCTCAACGTGATCGAGAGCGAGAAGCCCACCGGCGTGATCGTGCAGTTCGGCGGCCAGACGCCCCTGAAGCTGGCCCTGCCCCTGCTGCGCTGGCTGGCCTCGGCCGAGGGCCAGGCCACCGGCACCCGCATCTGGGGCACGTCTCCCGAATCGATCGACACCGCCGAAGACCGCGAGCAGTTCGAGGCGATCCTGCGGCGGCTGGAGATCCGCCAGCCCCGCAACGGCCTGGCCCGCAGCGAGCCGGAAGCCCTGGCCGTGGCCGAGCGGGTGGGCTACCCGGTGGTGGTGCGGCCCAGCTACGTGCTCGGCGGCCGGGCCATGGAGGTGGTGTTCAACGCCCAGGAGCTCAACCGCTACATGGCCGAGGCCGTGACCGTGGAGCCCGACCACCCCGTGCTGATCGACCAGTACCTCGACAACGCCGTGGAGGTGGATGTGGATGCTCTCTGCGACAGCACCGGCACGGTGATGATCGGCGGCGTGATGGAGCACATCGAGCCGGCGGGCATCCACTCCGGCGATTCGGCCTGCTGCCTGCCGACGGTGAGCCTGGGGGAGGAGAGCCTCGCCACCATCCGCGCCTGGAGTCGCGACCTGGCCCTGGCCCTGAACGTGCGCGGCCTGATCAACCTGCAGTTTGCCGTGCAGCGCAGCCCGGACGGGGCAGAGCGGGTGTTCATCATCGAGGCCAACCCCCGGGCGTCCCGCACCGTGCCGTTCGTGGCCAAGGCCACCGGCGTGCCCCTGGCCAAGGTGGCCAGCCGCCTGATGGCGGGGCGCACCCTGCACGAGCTGGGCCTGCGCAGCGAGCCGCAGCCGCCGCTGCAGGCGGTGAAGGAGGCGGTGCTGCCCTTCAAGCGCTTCCCCGGTTCTGACAGCCTGCTGGGCCCGGAGATGCGCAGCACCGGTGAGGTGATGGGCCTCGCCCCCAGTTTCGGCATGGCCTACGCCAAGGCCGAGCAGGGGGCCGGCGAGAGCCTGCCCACCGGCGGCCGCGTGTTCCTCTCCACCCACGACCGCGACAAGCCGGCCCTGGTGCCCGTGGCCCGCGGCCTGGCCGACCTGGGCTTCGAGCTGATCGCCACCGCCGGCACCGCCGCGGTGCTGGCCCGGCAGGGCCTGGCGGTGGAGGTGATCCTCAAGGTGCATGAGGGGCGGCCCAACATCGAGGACGCGATCCGCTCCGGTCGCATCCAGCTGGTGGTGAACACGCCGATCGGCCGCCAGGCCACCTTCGATGACGCCTATCTGCGCCGGGCGGCCCTTGACTACGCCGTGCCCACCCTCACCACCCTGGCGGGAGCGCGGGCGGCCGTTGAGGCGATCGGGGCCCTGCAGAAGCAACACCTGACGGTGACGGCCCTGCAGGACATCCATCCGATGGCGAGGGTCTGAGCCAGCTCCGCCTTTCACCTGGGTAGCGTTGGGGCCCTGCGCCCAAGCCCGTGACCGCCACCACCAGCTCCGCCACGACGGCCGGCACAACTGTTGCCGCCATTCCAGAAGGCAGCGACTGCACCGCCGCCTTCCGCGCCGCCTACGAGAACCGCTACACCTGGGATCCTGGCTTCGCGGGCTACAAGGGCCGCTGCTCCTGGGAGCAGGCTGATCGCCGCGCCGAGGGCCATTTCAGCGTGGGAGCCGACCTCAAGGCCCATGTGGAGGGCATCGCCGACGAGGAGATCCACAAGGCGATGGCCTCCCAGCTCTGGGAGGTGGCGATCCACCGGGTGCGCCGCAGCTTCGAGCAGACCCACGGCGCCAACACCTTCAAGGCTGGCAACATCGATGCGGTGGGCACCGAGGTGATCGTGGGCGGCAAGAACGACGGCGACCGCTACCGCATTCACAACGATGTGGTGACCATGGTGCACCGCCACATCCACGGCACGGTGGTGACGATCTTCACGGAGTCGGTGACCCACACCGGCGCCGGCTACCTCAGCCGCTCTTACACCAGCCAATACGCCGATCCGGCCACGGGCGCCGCCCGCGGCGGCCTCAGCCGCTTCACCGACACCTTCGTGCCCCTCTGCGACGGGGGGCCCTGGGTGCTGAGCGAGCGGGAGGTGGCCACCGAGGCCCATGGCGAGGTGCCGGCCAGCCGGCAGCTGTTTCGTTTCGAACACCTCGAGCCCCTCGTCTAAGGGTGGCCGGATCCCAGGCCCCGTGACACCATCGCGGCAACACTGAAGATCCTGCCTTGGAGTTGCTGCAACAGATCAACAGCTTGGTGTGGGGGCCTCCCACCCTCTGGCTGATCGGTCTCACGGGCTTGTACCTGATGCTGGGGCTGCGGTTCATGCCGCTGCTGAAGATCGGCTTCGGCTTCCGGCAGGCGATCGCCTCGATCCGCAGCTCCAAGGGCGAGGGCGATGTGTCGGCCTTCGAATCCCTGGCCACGGCCCTGGCGGCCACGATCGGCACCGGCAACGTGGCCGGCGTGGCCGGGGCGATCGCCGTGGGCGGTCCCGGAGCCGTGTTCTGGATGTGGGTGATCGCTTTCGTGGGCATGGCCACCAAGTACGCCGAATCGCTGCTGGCGGTGCACTACCGCGAGGTGGATGGCCTCGGCGAACACGTCGGCGGGCCGATGTACTTCATCCGCAATGGCCTGGGGCCCCGCTGGGCCTGGCTGGGGGTGCTGTTTGCCCTGTTCGGCACCCTGGCCGGCTTCGGCATCGGCAACGGGGTACAGGCCCACGAGATGGCCAAGGCCCTCAATGACAGCCTGGCGATTCCGCCCCTGGCCACGGGCATCGGCATGGCGGTGCTGGCCTATCTGGTGCTGATCGGCGGCATCGAGCGCATCGGCAAGGTGGCCGAGGTGGTGGTGCCGGTGATGGCGGCCGTTTATGTGGTGGGGGCGCTGATCATCCTGGCCCTGCACATCGACAAGATCCCGGCCGCCTTCGGCGTGATCTTCAGCAATGCCTTCTCGGGCCAGGCCGCCGCCGGTGGCGCCCTCGGCACTGTGATTCAGATGGGCATCGCCCGGGGCATCTTCTCCAATGAGGCGGGCCTGGGCACCGCGCCGATCGCCCAGGCGGCGGCCAAGCCCGGCGATCCGGTGCTGCAGGGGAGTGTGGCGATGCTCGGCACCTTCATCGACACCCTGGTGATCTGCACGATGACGGCCCTGGTGATCGTGGCCAGCGGCCTCTATGACAGCGGCGAGCGGGGGGTGACCCTCACCATGGCGGCCTTCGACTGGGGTCTGCCGGGGGGGCGCTGGTTGGTGACCTTCGCCACCGTGTTCTTCACCGGCACCACGATCCTGGGCTGGGGCTACTACAGCGAGCGCTGCCTCGAGTTCCTGGTGGGCACCGGCGGCATCAAGCCCTTCCGCCTGTTGTGGGTGGCCGTGGTGGTGCTCGGCTCGGTGGCCAGCCACGACGCGATCTGGACGATCGCCGACATCCTCAACGGGCTGATGGCGATCCCCAACCTGATCGGCCTGCTGCTGCTCTCCGGCACCNGTSTYYYGGCTCACCCGGGCCTACCGCTTCGATGGGGAGGCCCGCAGCTGAGGGCGGGCTTCCGCTGGATCGGGGCAGGGGCTCAGGGCAGGGGTGCAATCGCCTTGAGCTTGTCGTTCAGCTGGCTGGCCATGGCCTGACGGCCCACGGCCAGCACCTTGAGGGTGTCCTCGTGCATGCGCAACTGGGCATCGGCCACCTGCATGCCCTTCACCAGTTCCTTCAGCTCACTGGGCAGGCTGTTGAGGTCGTAGCGCTTGCCCTCGAAGGTGAGGACGGGAGGCTGCTGGGGGGTGGAGGTCAAGTTGCGCAACGCTGAGGTGTCCTCAGGTTACGGACGGACCCGCCCCTGGACCAGCGCGGAGGGACCCTCCTGCGCYTGYCAGGGGCCGCTTGAACACGAACATCAGCAGTGGCCCCACCTGGGCCGCCTCGACCATTTCCCAGTGCTCCCGGCCCAGGGCATTGAGGAAGAACTGCAGCTGCTCGGCCGGGTGCCGGGGGGTGCTGTTGAGGGGGCTGTACTGCTGGGGGAACTCCCGCTCCAGGAACTCGGGGCTGAGGGCGCCGCCCAGCCGCTCGCTGTCGCTCTGGGGCGAGGGCGGCTCCGGCGGGTTGCCGCTCTCCACATCGATGTGGATCACGCGGTATTCCCAGCCGTATGCCGAGCCGATGGGGATGCCGGTCATGGTTCGAGGTGGATGAACTGGCGGCGGCACAGCTGCCGGTAGCGACCGTCCTGAGCCATCAGCTGAAYGTGGCTGCCCTGCTGCACGATCCGGCCTGCCTCCAGCACCACGATGCGATCCGCCTTCTGCACGGTGGAGAGGCGGTGGGCGATCACCAGCACGCTGCGGCCGGCCATGGCGGTCTGCAGGCCGGCCTGCACGGCCTCCTCGGCCTCGGCGTCGAGGGCACTGGTGGCCTCATCGAGCAACAGCACGGCGGGATTGCCCAGCACGGCCCGGGCGATCGCCAGCCGCTGCAGCTGGCCGCCGGACACGTTGCGGCCCCGTTCCTCCAGCCGGCTCTCATAGCCGTGGGGCAGCTGGCTGATGAAGCCATCGGCGTTGGCCAGGCGGGCCGCCTGGCGGATCGCCTCGGGCGTGGCCGGCCGCCCGAAGGCGATCGCCTCGGCCACCGTGCCCGAGAACACGCTGCTCTGCTGGGGCACCAGGGCCACGGCCTGGCGCAGGTCCCGGGCGCGCAGGTCGGCCAGGTCGTGGCCATCCAGCAGCACCCGGCCCCGCTGGCAGTTGTTGAAGCGCAGCAGCAGCGAGAACAGGGTGCTCTTGCCGGCTCCGGAGGGGCCGACCAGGGCCACCACCTGGCCGGGCTTCACCTCCAGGCTCACCTGGCGCAGCACCGGCTCGCCGTCGCCGTAGGCGAACCACACCTGCTCGAGCTGGAGGGCGCCGCGCACCGGACCCAGGGGTTGCGCCTGGGGATGGTCGGGGGTTTCGACGGGCTCGTTCTCGATCGCCCGCAGCCGCTGCAGGGAGGCCTGGCCCTGCTGGAATTCGTTGAAATTGGTGGTGAGGTGGGCGATCGGATCGATCAGCATCAGCAGGGCGGCCACGTAGCTGCTGAAGCCCTGGCTGTCGAGCTGCCCCGACTGGATCCGCCAGGCGCCGATCCAGAGCACGGCCAGGATCCCGGCGGCCTCGAGGAATCCCACCACCGGATGCTGCAGGGCCAGCAGCCGCAGGGTGCGGTAGCGGGCCCGGCGGTGCAGGTCGATCTCCTGGTCAAAGCGCCGCTGCAGCCAGGGCTCGGCGGCGAAGGCCCGCACCAGCGGCAGCCCGGAGATGGCCTCGCCCAGCAGGCTGGCCAGCTCGCTCACCTGCTCCTGGCTGCGCTCGGCGGCCCCCATCACCCGCGCCCCGAAGCCGCTCACCAGCAGGGCCACCAGGGGGGCCAGCAGCAGGGTGGCCAGGGCCAGGGGCCAGTCGAGCCACACCATGTAACCCAGCACCGCCACCAGCTGCAGGGCACTGGGGGTGGTGTCCTGGATGGTCTTGTAGATCACTTCGCCCACCCGGTCGGCATCCTCGGTGAGGCGGTAGGTGAGGTCGCCGGCGGAGAGTTTCTCCAGGGCGTTGAAGTCGAGCTGCTGCAGCCGCGCGAACAGCTGCTGGCGCAGGGCCTGGCTGACCCGCAGGGCCGGGTTGGCCAGCAGCGTGTCCTGGCCGTACTGGGCCGCCTTCTGCACCATGAACACCGCCAGGGCAGCCAGGATCGACTGCAGGGTGAGCCCCACATCACCGGCGCCGATCGCCGGAATCAGCCGCCCCGCCAGCCAGGCCAGCACAGGCCAGCAGAGCACGAACACCAGGATGCAGGCGCCGCCGGCCAGCAGGCGCCGGCGGTGGGGTCTGAGCAGGGGCCACAGCCGTCGCACCGTGCCGGCCAGGCTGGGGGCAGAGGTCCGCTGCAGCTGGGGCAGGCTGTCCGGAGGCGGTGCGGGCATCAAGGCACGCTATCGCCCGTCCCCATGGGCAGATTCGCCGTGAAGCTCGACCAATTCCTCAAATATCAGGGGCTGGCGGCCACCGGCGGCGAGGCCAAGCTGCGCATCCAGCGCGGTGATGTGCGCGTCAACGGCCTGATCGAAACCCGGCGGGGCCGCCAGCTGGCCCTTGGCGATGCCGTGAGCGTGGACGGCCGCGAGCTGATCGTCACGCCCGGGGCCAACAGCCGCTGACAGGCGGCCCATTAGCTTTTGCAGCACGTCGCTGGGAGAGGACCCTTGGCCAAGGCTGTCATCGCAGGTAACTGGAAGATGCACATGACCTGCGCCCAGGCGCGGGAGTTCGCTGCCGCCTTCCGGCCCCTGATCGCCGACCTGCCGGGCGACCGCCAGGTGGTGATCGCGCCGCCGTTCACGGCGATCCCCACGCTGAGCCGCCACCTGGAGGGCGCCGGCGTGGCGATCGCCGCCCAGAACGTGCACTGGGAGGAGCAGGGGGCCTACACCGGCATGGTGTCGGCCCCGATGCTGGTGGAGCATGCCGTGACCCACGCGATCGTGGGCCACAGCGAGCCGCGCAAGTACTTCAGCGAATCCGACGAGCAGATCAACCTGCGGGCCCGCACGGCCCAGAAGCACGGGCTGGTGCCGATCCTGTGTGTGGGCGAGAGCCTCGACCAGCGCGAGACGGCGGAAACCGAACGGGTGATCCACCGTCAGATCGAGCAGGGTCTGGAGGCGGTGGATCCCACCCGGCTGATCGTGGCCTATGAGCCGATCTGGGCGATCGGCACCGGCAAGACCTGCCCCGCCGAGGAGGCCAACCGCATCTGCGGCCTGATCCGCGGCTGGGTGGGCAACCCCGAGGTCACGGTGCAGTACGGCGGCTCGGTGAACCCCGCCACCATCGATGATCTGATGGCCCAGAGCGACATCGATGGCGTGCTGGTGGGCGGCGCTTCGCTCGATCCCGAGAGCTTTGCGCGCATCGCCAACTTCCGGGTGTCGGCGGCGGTGTGAGCCATGGCCAGCCAGCCGCCGCGCTGGGGTGAGCGCACGCTGGTGATGGGGGTGCTCAACCTCACCCCCGACTCCTTCAGCGATGGCGGCCGCTACCTGGATCTGGAGCCGGCCGTGGCTCAGGCGGTCCGCATGAGCCGCGAGGGTGCGCACGTGCTCGATCTCGGCGGCCAGAGCACCCGTCCTGGCGCCAGCGAGGTGGGTGCCGCCGAGGAAGCCGCCCGGGTGCTGCCGGTGCTGCGCGCCCTGCTTGAGGGCCGGCTGCCGGCGAAGCGGCCGCTGCTCTCGATCGACACCTTCCGCGCCGCGGTGGCGGAAGCCGCCCTGCAGGCCGGGGCCGACTGGATCAATGACGTGAGCGGCGGCCGACGCGATCCCGCCCTGCTGCAGGTGGTGGCGGCGGCGGGCTGCCCGCTGGTGCTGATGCACAGCCGCGGCGACAGCCGCAGCATGGATGGTCTGGCCGTCTACACCGACGTGGTGGCGGAGGTGCGCCAGGAGTTGCTGCGGGCCACCGACGCCGCTCTGGCGGCGGGGGTGCGGGCGGATCAGCTGATCTGGGATCCGGGCCTGGGCTTTGCCAAGACCACCGAGCACAACCTCTCCCTGCTGCGGGGGCTGGCGGCGCTGCGGCAGGAGGGCTTCCCCCTGCTGCTGGGCCCCTCCCGCAAGCGCTTCATCGGCGCGGTGCTGGATGAGCCCCGGCCCCGGGCCAGGCTCTGGGGCACCGCGGCGGTCTGCGCCCAGGCGATCAGCGCCGGCGCCGATGTGCTGCGGGTGCACGACGTGGGGCCGATCGTGCAGACCGCCCGCATGGTGGATGCGATCGTGCGGGCTGAGCCCTAGGGGGCGATCAGCAGGCCCCCATCCAGGGGCAGGCACACGCCCTGGATGAAATCAGCAGCGGCACTGGCCAGGAACAGGGCCACCCGGGCCACCTCCTCGGGTTCTGCAAAGCGGTGCAACGGAATCCTGCTTTCCTTGGCTTGTCTGGCTGCCTGCATGGCAGGGCTGTCCCAGATCTCATGGCCCAGCTCGGTGAGGATCACGGTGGGACAAAGGGCATTCACCTGAACATTGGCCGGCCCCCATTCCACGGCCATGGTTCGGGTCAGCTGGTTAATGGCGGCCTTGGAGGCGGCATAGGCGCCTAATCCAGGGGTGCCAAGAAAGGCGCCCAACGACGAGATGTTCAGCACCTTGCCGCGGCCTCTGCTGATCATCTGGGGAACGATGTGTTGGGAGAGAATCAGGGCCGAGCGCAGGTTCACCGCGAAGGTGTGCTGCCAATCGGCTTCGCTGATCTCCAGGATCGGAGCGGGCCTGGCGATGCCGGCGTTGTTGACCAGCACATCCCATTGCGGAAAGAGCTCCAGGGCTGTTTCCCCGGCGCGCCTGGCACCCTCCAGCGAGCCGAGATCGGCTTCGATCAGGCAGCAGTGGCGCCCGTAGCTCTCGACAACGGCCTTGACCCTGTTCAGGCCGTCGGTGTCCCTGCCGATCAGGCCGATGTCAGCACCGGCCTCGGCGAAGCTGCTGGCGATGGCCGCCCCCAGGCCCTTGGAGCCGCCTGAGATCAGGGCGCGTTGGCCATCCAGTCGAAAAGCCTTCATGGAGGCGGGATCCGATGGCAGGACCTCAGGGGGCCGTGACCCCCTCGATCCGGTCTTCGATCTCCTGGTAGATCTCCTGGAGCTGCTGGATGTTCTCGTCTGAGGTCTCCCAGTAGCCGCGGCCGTTCACTTCCAGCAGGGTGCCCACGATGCGGCGGAAGCTGTGGGGGTTGAGCTCCATCAGCCGCTGGCGCATCTCCGGATCGTTGATGAAGGTGTCGTTGGCGTCTTCGTAGACGAAGTTGTCCACGGCGCCGCTGGTGGCGCTCCAGCCGAGGGTGAAGTTGAGCCGTTTGGCCACCTCCCGCACGCCTTCGTAGCCGGAGTTGAGCATGCCCTCATACCACTTGGGGTTGAGCAGCTTGGTGCGCGAATCCAGGCGGATCGTTTCGCTCAGGGAGCGCACCTGGGCGTTGGCGGTGGTGGTGTCAGCGATGTAGCTGGTGGGGGCCTTGCCGTCGTCGCGCAGGCCGGCGATCAGCTTGGTGGGGTCGGAGTCGAAGTAGTGGCTCACATCGGTGAGCGAGATCTCGGCGGAATCCAGGTTCTGGAAGGTCACGTCGGCGGTTTTCATCGCCGACTCGAACACGCCGCGCTTCTGGTTCATCTCGCCGGGGTTGTCGGCGTTGAAGGCGAAGGTCTTGCGGGAGAGGTACATCTCCTGCAGTTCATCCTCCTCCTCCCAGGTGCTGTTCTCCACCGCCAGGTTCACATTCGAGCTGTAGCTGCCGCTGGCATTGGAGAACACCCGGGTGGCGGCATCGCGCAGGGAGATACCCTCCTGCTCGGCCTGCTCCTGGGCGTGCTTGCGCACGAAGTTCATCGCCAGCGGTTCATCGGCCTCGGCGGCCATCTTCACGCCCTGGTCGATCAGGCCCATCTGGTTGATGAACAGGTCGCGGAACACGCCGCTGCAGTTCACCACCACGTCGATGCGGGGCCGCCCCAGCTCTTCAAGCGAGATCAGCTCCAGCTTGTTGACGCGGCCGAGCGAATCGGCCACCGGGCGCACGCCGATGAACCAGAGGATCTGGGCCAGCGACTCGCCGTAGGTCTTGATGTTGTCGGTGCCCCAGAGCACGCAGGCGATCGTTTCCGGCCAGGTGCCCTGTTCGGCCTTCTGGCGCTCGATCAGCCGGTCCACCACCACCTTGGCGGCGGCGATGGCGGCCTTGGTGGGGATCGCCTGGGGATCGAGGGCGTGGATGTTCTTGCCGCTGGGCAGCACGCCGGGGTTGCGGATCGGATCACCGCCGGGGCCCGGCAGCACGTATTCGCCATCGAGGGCCCGCAGCAGGCTCTGCATCTCGAAGTCGGCGCAGATCTGCTCCAGGCAGAACTGCAGGTAGCCGAACAGCTGATCGAGGTCGGCCTGGTTCACCTGGGCGAAGCCGGCCGAGCAGCAGGCACCCAGCCAGGGGCTGGGCAGCTTGAAGCCGAAGCGCTCCAGCAGGTTGAAGAACCAGGCGAAGTTGCGGCGCAGGGTGACGCGGCCATCGCTGCCGGTGACGGCCTTCACCATCGCCCCAACGGCGGCGCGGCAGGTTTCGGTGATCTCCCGATTGAGCTCCACGTCGGTGAGCACGCCGTCGTCGTTGCCCTTGTAGACCTCGGCAATCGTGCGGCCGCGGCTCTCGGCCAGCAGGGCCGGCAGGGAGCGGAGGCCGTCCTCCTCGCGCTCGAGGGCGGCGATGTTCACTAGGGTGGCGATGGCCTCCTCGGCGGTGGGGGGCTTGCCGATGGTGTGCAGGCCGCAGGGCAGCAGGCGGCTCTCGATCTCCATCAGCTGGCGGTAGATCTGGCCGATCACCACGTCGCGCGCGGCCAGGTCGAGCTCGGCGGCATCGCCTTCGGGCAGGGCCACGTCCTTGTCGAGGTTGCACTGGCGGGCGGTTTCGACCGCCGCGTTGACGATCTGCACGCCACGGCTGCTCTCGCGCAGCTGCTGGTAGGAGCCCACCAGCTCGCCCAGCTCCTTGAGGCCCCGGTAGAGGCCGGCATTTTCGGCCGGTGGCGTGAGATAGCTGATCGTTTCGGCGTAGCCGCGCCGCTTGGCGATCGTGGCTTCTGAGGGGTTGTTGGCGGCGTAGTAATAGAGGTTCGGCAGGGCGCCGATCAGGGAATCGGGGTAACAGGTGTCGCTCATGCCCATCTGCTTGCCGGGCATGAACTCCAGCGAGCCGTGGGTGCCGAAGTGCAGCACGGCGTCGGCGCCCCACACCTTCTCCAGGTAGGTGTAGTAGGCGGCAAAACCGTGGTGGGGGCTGGCGCTGCGCGAATAGAGCAGCCGCATCGGATCGCCCTCGTAGCCGAAGGTGGGCTGCACCCCCACGAACACGTTGCCGAAGTGGCGGCCGTAGATCAGCAGGTTGGTGCCGTCGGAGTTGAGGTTGCCGGGGGGCTTGCCCCAGTTCTCCTCCAGCCGCTCGGAGTAGGGGGTGAGCTGCTCGTACTCCGCCACGCTCATGCGGTGGGCGATGGCCAGTTCGGGGGCACCCTCCAGGGCTTCGGGATCCTGCAGCACCGACTCCATCAGCTCTTTCGGCGTGCGTGGCAGGCTGCCGAGGTCGTAGCCCTGGGCTGCCATCTCCTCCATCACCCGGTGGATGGAGCCGAACACATCGAGGTAGGCGGCGGTGCCCACATTGCCCTTGTCGGGCGGGAAGCTGAACACCGTGATCGCCAGCTTCTTGGTGGCCCGGGGCTTGATGCGCAGGGAGGCCCAGCGGATCGAGCGCTCGGCGATCGCCTCCACCCGGTCTTGCAGGGTGTGGGCCTTGCCGGTGGCGTCGTCGCGGCCGCTGAGCACGATCGGCTCGATGGCGCCATCGAGCTCGGGGATGGCGATCTGCAGGGCCACCTGCACCGGGTGCAGGCCCAGGTCGCTCTCCTCCCATTCCTGGGTGGTCTGGAACACCAGCGGCAGGGCCACCATGTAGGGGCGGTTGAGGCTCTTGAGCACCTCGATCGCCTTGGGGTGGTCCTGGCGGGCCGGACCACCCACCAGGGCGAAGCCGGTGAGCGACACCACCCCATCCACCAGGGGGCTGTCGGGTTTGAGCGGGTCGTAGAAGAAGGCGTTCACCGGACGGGTGAAGTCGAGGCCGCCGCAGAACACCGGGATCACGGTGGCGCCGCGGTATTCGAGTTCCTGGATCACGGCCACGTAGTGGGCCTCGTCGCCGGTGACGATGTGGCTGCGCTGCAGCACCAGGCCGATCACCGGGCCGCTGCGGGCCTTCTCGCTCAGATCAGTGCGGCTGGCGCTCCAGTTGAGGTATTCCTTGAGGTCCTCGAACATCGACGGCGCCAGGGGGTGCCAGATGCCCAGGTCGGGGAACACCACCGGTTCGGCCACCGCCACCGCCGCCCGCTCGCTGCCGCTGCCGCGGGGGAACACGTACTTGTCCGCCAGCATCAACAGGAAGTTGCGCAGGTTGTCCGGCGTGCCGCCCAGCCAGTACTGGAAGCTGAGCATGAAGGAGCGGGCGTCCTGCGCCTTCTCCACCGGTAGGTACTTGAGAACCGTGGGCAGGGTGTTGAGCAGCTTGAGCATCGCGTCCTGGAAACCGGCGCCGCCGGCCTCCTTCCGCTTCTTCATGAAGCCGGCGATGGCGCTCTTGCTCTGGCCCAGCTGGGCCATCGAGAAGGTGCCGAGCTTGTTGAGCCGCATCACCTCCGGCATGGAGGGAAACACCACGGCCGCCTTGAGCTTGTCGCGGTGGGGCGCCACGGCCTCCACCACCTTCTGGGCCAGGTCCTCGATGAAGATCAGCGAGGCGATGAACACATCCGCCGCCGCCACATCGGCGCAGAAGTCGGCGTAGTTGGTGGGATCGCGCAGCTCCTCGATCAGATAGCCGCTCAGCTCGATCGCCAGGGGACCGTTCTGGTCGTTGAGCGCCGTGGCTGCCTGGGTGAGGGCGTTCTGGTACTGGGGCTCCAGGACCACGTAGACGGCCTTCATCACCGCACCGCAATGGGAGGCGGCAGGGCTGACCCGACGGTTGGCGGAGCGGACCTGCGTGAACATGCGGGCGTGAAAGTGGGTGGGCTGAGTTTACGAACCCTCTCCCTGGGGCGGTGGCTGCCCCATAGGCTCTGCAGCAAGCGTTGATGAGAACGGTTTCGAGGCCATGACCAGCACCGCCGCCAGTGCCCCCACCGCAGCGTCCAGCAGCCCCGCCTCGATTGCGGTGGTGGTGGCCGGCGCCCTCGGCCGCATGGGCGCGGAGGTGATCCGGGCCCTGCTGGCTTCGCCCGACTGCCGCCTGGTGGGGGCGATCGACACCACCCCCGGCAAGGAGGGTGCCGATGTGGGTCTGGAGCTGGGCCTGGGCGAGCTGGAGGTGGCCGTCACGGCTGACTTCGAAGGCTGTCTCTGCCAGGCCAGCCAGCTGGTGCGCCAGGACGGCCCCGGCCAGGGGGCGGTGCTGGTGGACTTCACCCATCCGAAGGTGGTGTATGAGCACACCCGCGGTGCCATCGCCTATGGCGTGCACCCGGTGATCGGCACCACGGGGCTGAGCCCGGAGCAGCTCAACGATCTGGCGGTGTTTGCGGGCAAGGCCTCGATCGGCGGCGCCGTGATTCCCAACTTCTCGGTGGGCATGGTGCTGCTGCAGCAGGCCGCCGCCGCCGCCGCCGGCTTCTACGACTTTGCCGAGCTCACCGAACTGCACCACAACCGCAAGGCCGATGCCCCCAGCGGCACCTGCATCAAGACGGCCGAGCTGATGGAGGAGCTGGGCAAGAGCTTCAATCCCCTGCAGGTGGAGGAGCACGAAAGCCTGGCCGGCTGCCGCGGTGGCCAGCGCGAGAGCGGTCTGCGCCTGCATGCGGTGCGCCTGCCCGGGCTGGTGGCCCACCAGCAGGTGATGTTCGGCGCGCCGGGCGAAACCTATACGCTCCGCCACGACACGATCGAGCGGGCCGCCTACATGCCGGGGGTGCTGCTGGCGGTGCGGCGGGTGCGGTCGCTGCCGGGCCTGGTGTATGGCCTGGAGCGCCTGCTGTGATGGGTGCCAGGTTCAGGCCCGGCAGGGTGGGGCGATGCTGATTCCGCTGAAGCCGGGGGAGCTGAACAGGCTGATTCCGGCGGTGGCCACCGGCCCCCAGTTCAACGCCTGCAGCGGCTCGCCCCGCAAGCTGCTGCAGCGCTTCTTCATCTCGGTGATCGGGGGCGTGATCAGCCTGCTGGTGAGCCAGACCCTGCTGTTCTCCAGCCAGGCCGGCCCGATCATGCTGGTGACGGGCTTCGTGTTCCTGCTCTACATGCTGTGGGGGCCGATCCTGGAGGCCGGCCGCCGCAACGCCATCCTGCGCAAATACCCCGCCGCGGCGATCTTCGAGGGCCAGGTGGGCGACCTCTACACCACCGAGGTGGTGGAGAACCAGCGCGAACAGGCCGATAAGGGGGGGCGGCTGGAGCTGGTGGAGAACCGCCGCACCTGGCTGACGCTGGAGCTGGAAGACGAAGAGGGCTACCTGGGCAAGCTGCGCTTTCCGATGGACAAGAAGCATCAGCTGATCCGGCGCGGCCAGGTGGTGCGGCTGCTGGTGCTGAGCGAGCGACGCGACTTCTCCCGCATCGGCGCCATCACCGACGCCTGGCTGCCCCAGCTGAAGCTGTGGGTGGGCGAGTATCCCTTCCTGCTCAAGCCTGCGTTCGAGGAGCTGTGCCTGCGGCGCCTGCGGTAGGGACGTGCCGGCCAGGACGGGCCCAGGGCCGTCAGATCAGCCAGCCCCTGAGCAACAGCTCGTCACACAGCGCAACAATGTGTTACATTTCATGCAGTGAACGAGGTTCCCGCATGACCCAAGCCAATCCCGCCATCATCCGCGGCGCCACCGTGACCACCGAAGACGGTGGCCGCCTCAACGCCTTCGCCAGCGAGCCCCGCATGGAAGTGGTGAGCCCCGAGAGCGGCTGGGGTTTCCATGAGCGTGCCGAAAAACTGAACGGCCGCATGGCCATGCTGGGCTTCATTGCCCTGCTCGCCACCGAGCTGGCCCTGGGCGGCGAAGCGTTCACCCGCGGCCTGCTGGGCATCGGCTGATCCAGCCCGTCTTCATTTTCGTGTTCTGAGCATCAGCTCTCCCTGAGCCGCAGACTGTTCTGCGGCTTTTTTCATGGCCGGCTCCGCGATGGCGAACACCCCCTATCGGGCCCTGGTGCACGGGGCCGGTCCCACCGGCTCCCTCAGTGCCCTGGCCCTGGCTGCTGCCGGCTGGCAGGTGACCCTGACTGACCCCCTGGACGCCGAGCAGATCTGCAGCCGCCAGCGGGCCTACGCCTTCAGCCACGCCAGCCGGCGTCTGCTGGAGCAGCTCGACCTCTGGGGGGCCCTGCAGGAGGTGATGGTGCCGTTTCGGCGCCTGCTGCTCTGTGATCAGGCGGTGGGGGCGGCGGTGCCGTTCGGGCTGGGCGATCTGGCCCCGTCCCTGCGCCGTGGTGCCGGAGCCGCCGTGGGCTGGGTGGGCTTGCACCGGCCCCTGATGGAACTGCTGCTGGCACGGCTGCAGGCCCACCCGGCGGTTTGCCTGCAGCTGGGGAGTGGGTTGGAGCCCGCTGCCTGCCTGGAGGCCGAGGCGGGCCGCGAGGCCCCCGATCTGGTGGTGGCCGCCGATGGTCCCCACTCCCCCCACCGCGAGGCCCTGGGCATCGGCGTGTGGCAGCACACCTACCGCCAGAGCTGCCTCACGGCCCAGGTGGCCCTGCGCGGCGCCGCCGCCGATGAGGCCTGGGAGCTGTTCCGGCCTGAGGGGCCTTTTGCCGTGCTGCCGCTGGCGGCCGGCCAGGCCCAGATGGTGTGGAGCGCGGCCAGTGGCCGCTGCCGCCGGCTGGAGAGCCTCGGTTCCAATGCCTTTCTGGATGTGCTGGCCGCCAGCCTCCCGGCCAACCTGCAGCCCGATGCACTGCTGGATCAGCCCAGGGCCTTTCCTGTGGGTCTGCTGCTGGCCCGCCGGCTGAGCTCCGGCACCACGCTGCTGGTGGGGGAGAGCGCCCACCGCTGCCATCCCGTGGGTGGCCAGGGGCTCAATCTCTGCTGGCGCGATGTGGCCGTGCTGCACCGCCTGGCCCGGCGGGCCACCGCCGGGCGGCTACGGCCCGAACGGCTGCCGGCGGCCTATGGCCGCCGGCGCTGGCCCGACCTGCTGCTCACCCTGGCGGCCACCGATCTGCTGATGCGCCTGTTCTCCAACCGTGCCAGGCTGCTGCTGCCGTTGCGGCGGCTGGGCCTGGCGGGGCTGGCCTCACTGGCTCCATTGCGCCGGCTCAGCCTGGGGGCCATGACCCACGGCCCCTGCCAGCCATGGTGAGGTCTCTGCTGATGACGCCCTGACCATGGTCATCAGCTCCAGCCCCCAGTCGCCGCCTCCCCAGGCCCTGCTGCGCTATCTGCGCAACCAGCTGGGTCTGAGCGAGAGCGCCCTGGCGCTCGGCATCAAGCAGTCCCAGCTGGAGCAGGCGCCCCTGCCGGCGGTGCTGTGGCGCTACGGCCTGATCAGCCTGGAGCAGCTCGAGCAGGTGTGGAGCTGGCAGGACAGCAACCTCTAGGCGAGGCTCTGGTCTCAGTCGTAAATGATCAACGAGGTGATCGACTGGGCCTCGGGCAGGCGGCTGCGGCCGGCCAGACCAGCCAGTTCGGCCACGAAGCTGAAGCCGCACAGCTCGCCCCCGGCACTGCTCACCAGTTCGGCGCAGGCGGCGGCGGTGCCACCGGTGGCGAGCAGATCGTCCACCACCAGCACCCGGGGGCTGCCCTGGAGGGCATCGCTGCAGATTTCGAGCCGGTCGCTGCCGTATTCGAGGGCGTAGTCCACCCCGGTCACGGCGCCGGGCAGCTTGCCGGGCTTGCGCACCGGCACGAAGCCCAGCTCCAGGCGGGTGGCCAGGGCCATGCCCACGATGAAGCCCCGCGATTCGATGCCCACGATCAGATCCGGCTGCAGCGCCGTGGCGGCCAGCTCCAGCTGGCGGATCACCTCCTGCCAGCCCTGGGGATCGCGCATCAGCGGCGTGAGATCGCGGAACAGGATGCCGGGCTTGGGGAAGTCGGGCACGTCGCGCACGAACCGGCGCAGATCAACGGCCATCGGTGTGACGAAGGGGGGCGGGAGCTGGCATCATCGCAGCCATGAGCGACCCTGCTGCAGCACCGCCAGCCCCGCCCCGGCCCGCTGAGCAGACCAGGCTGCCCCGGCGGGGACTGGAGCGGCTCGACCTGCTGCTGCTGAGCGTGGAGGCCCTTGACCTCAACGGCGGCGAGGCGATGGTGTGGATGAGCGAAGAGATGGGCTTCACCGGCCTGTTCCCCAACCGGGTGGAGCTCTGGAAACGGCGCTGCTACAACCCCCTGCGCCGCACCACCCGCCGCGGCGAGCTCGATCCGGCCGAGACAGACGCCCTGATCCGCATCCTCTGCGCTCTGGCCGACCGGCTCTACCCCCTGCTGCGGGCGTTGCTCTCGGAGTCCGAATCGCCCCAGGTGCGCGAGCAGCGCTGGCAGCTGTTCCAGGGACGCCTCGCGGCCCTGCTCAACGAACGCATGAATCCCCGCCGGGTGGGGGTGCAGCGGCTGCTGGATCCCGTGCTGGGGGCCCCCCAGCGGTATCAGCTGGTGCAGACCCTGGCCCTGGGCGGCGGCATCGGCGGCTTCGAGCGGGTGCGCGCCAGCCTGATGGACCCCGGCGGCTGAGCCCACCATGAAACAGACCCTGCGATTCGAACAACTCAGCTGCCGCTTGCAGGTGGAGGGTCTGCCCGACGTGTCGGTGGGGCAGCGGGGCGAGGCGATCGGGATCATCACCGGCTGGAGCCTGCGCTGGGCCGGCCGGCCGGAGCTGGAGGGGCGCAAGGAGCACCTGCTGGCGCTGATGCAGGTGGTGTTGCCCTATGCCCGCCATCTGATCAGCGGCGTGCGCCGCCGCTTCGGTGGTCCGCCCCTGCCGGTGGAAATTGGCCCCGCAGGGGCGACCCACACCCTGTTGCTGCGCAGCAGCCAGCCCGACACCCCGCCTCTCACGATCGGACTGGATGACGCCGAGCTGGCGGATCTGGTGCGGGTGCTCGACCAGCTCCGCCTCGACCCGCGCCTGCAGATGCCCCTGGATCTGCCCGCGCCCCAGCCCCTGAAGCCCCGGGAGGTGCAGGGG
>NZ_JADEWP010000017.1:0-20390 GCF_015207535.1 Cyanobium sp. LEGE 06143
GTGGCGGGCTGAGCAGATCGTCAGCGATGGCGGCCTGGTGGCCGATCGGGATGTAGGCCAGCTCGGCGACTCCTTCCCCCCAGGCCACGCCGATGCCCACCAGCTCGGCCTGAAACGGATTCAGGGCCGTGGTCTCGGTGTCGAGAGCCACGGGACTTTGGGGATCGCTGCAGCCCTGCAGTCGTTCCACCAGCTCTGCAAGGGCCTCGGCAGTGGTGATCAGCTGCGGCACCAGGGCGGGTGGTTCGCTCTGCTGCCTGTCCTGTGGCTCGGAATCCGCTGGTAGCGACCCAGGCTGCTCCGATTCTGTCGAGTGGGGGGCGCCAGAAGGCTCGGGATGCGGAGAGGCCTGCTCTTTGCCGAGGGTTGCACGCTTCGCTGGCTTGCTTGCAGCAGCGCTGGCCCCGGCTGGCGTGGCTTCAGGGGCGGGCGGCTCCGCCGAGAACAGCGCCGCGAAGCGCTCCACCTGCCTGGCCAGGCTGTGCAGCTCCAGCTCCTCCAGGCTGGTGCGCAGGGCGTCACAGTCCACGGCCCCGAGCCGCAGCCGCGGCGGCTGCGGCAGGGGGATGTCCACCAGGATTTCGGCCAGCATGCGAGACAGGTAGGCCTTGTCGCGGCCTTCCTGCATGCGGCCGATCAGGGCCCCCTTGAGCACTCCCTTGGGGTCCTTCGCCTTGGCGCCGCCCTGCTCCAGCTCCGCCAGGGCCTGGTAGATCCCATCGAGGTGCTGGTAGGCCGCCAGCAGGTTGATCGCGGTCTTGGGACCCACGCCCTTGACCCCTGGGATGTTGTCGCTGCTGTCGCCGGTGAGCGCCTTGAGGTCCACCACCTCTTCGGGCGTCACGCCCAGCTTCGCCACCACCCCCTCGCGGCGCACCTCCAGGGGGCCGCTGTTCCTGGCGTAGGGGCCGCCGCCCATGTAGAGCACGGCGATGTCGCGGCTGTCATCCACCAGCTGGAACAGATCGCGATCGCCCGAGAGGATGCGCACCCGCCAGCCCTCGTTGGCCGCCTGGTTGGCCAGGGTTCCGAGCACGTCGTCGGCCTCGTAGCCCGGGGCCATGCAAAGGGGGATGTCCAGGCTCTCCTGCAGGATCGTCTGCAGGTTGGCGAGGTCCTGGAAGAAGGCTTCGGGGGCCTCATCCCGATGGGCCTTGTAGGTGTCGTCGGCTTGATGGCGGAAGGTGGGTTCCGCCGTGTCGAAGGCCACCACCAGCCCCTGGGGTTGCAGGCCCTTGCAGTGGTCGAGCAGGGCCTTGAGGAAGCCGTAGGTCACCGAGGTGGGCACCCCCTCGCGGGTGCTCAGCCCCCCTTCGCCCCCCTTGGTGAGGGCGTAGTAGCTGCGGAAGGCCAGGGAATGGCCGTCGATCAACAGCAGCAGCGGCCTGGCGCTGTCGGGTTCCGCTGCTGCCACGCCTGTCCTGATCGTTCCAGGCCCCAGCCTGCCATCCACCCTCCGCTGGGCCATCCTGGGCAGACGCCTTGCCGGTGATCTCCTCTGCCATGTCCCGCATCCCCCGGCGCTATGCCGTTCACCTCCACCTCAGCGGCGGCCAGACCCAGACGGTGATGTTCCCGCGCCTGGAGGGCTTTCAGGAGTGGTATGGCGGCCTGCTCACCGCCACGGCCCCCGACACCTTTGTGAATGTGCCGATCTCCGAGCTCGACGGGGAATACCTGGTGGTGCGCCCCTCAGCGGTGATCGGCATCCATGTGGAGCCCCGGTTCAGTGCTGCTGATGATGCATGACCCCTGAGCGACTGGGTCTGCTCTGGGGTGTCACGGTGTTCTCCGGCGCCGTGGCCCAGGCCCTGGCCTGGCTCACGGGTCTGCCCGGAGTGGTGCTGCTGCTGAGCTCCGGGCTCTTGATCGGCCGGGCTGGCCTGGGCTTGGTGGAGCCCCTCGACCTCGGCGATGGCCTCGAGACCGTGGTGGGCCTGTTCGTGAGCCTGGTGCTGTTCGATGGCGGCCTCAACCTGCGCCTGCCGGACGACGGCACCCGCCAGGCCGTGCTGCGCATCGTGGGGGTGCGCCTGGTGCTGGCTCTGGTGGGTGGGCTGCTGCTGGGCCATGGCCTGGCCGGCCTCAACTGGCCCCTGGCAGCGGTGTTCAGCGCCATCGTGCTGGCCACCGGGCCCACGGTGGTGACCCCGCTGGTACGCCAGATCGGTCTGCGCCCCCCCCTTGGCGAAGTGCTGGAGGGGGAGGGGCTGGTGCTGGAGCCGATCGGGGCCGTGCTCGCCCTGCTGCTGCTGGAACTGGTGCTCGGCAACCTGCACGGTTGGCGCGAACTGGCCACGGGCCTGCTGCTGCGCCTGGGGGGCGGTGTGGCCCTGGGGGCCGCCTGTGGCTGGCTGCTGGCGGAGGTGTTGCGTCGCCTGCCGGTGGAGCCGAGCACCGAGCCACTGAGGCTGCAGCTCACCCTCGGCACCCTCTTTTTGATGTTCACCGGTGCCGAGCAGGTGCTGGCCGAGTCGGGCCTGCCGGCCGCCGTGGCCGCCGGGGTGGTGGTGGGTCGACGGCTTGAGAGCGATGCCGCCGAGCTCGACGCCCTGATCCGCCAGCTGGCCCGGCTGGCGATCACGATGCTGTTTCCGCTGCTGGCCGCCGACGTGAGCTTTGCCCAGCTGAGCCCGCTGGGCTGGGGTGGCGTGGCCTGTGTGCTCAGCCTGATGCTGGTGTTGCGCCCCCTGTCGATCGCCCTGGCCACCTGGGGGATGGGGTTCAGCCTGCCTCAGCAGGCCGTGCTCAGCTGGCTGGCGCCCAGAGGCATCGTGACCGCCGCCGTGGCCAGCCTGTTCGCCATCCGCCTGGAGCAGGCGGGCGTGGTGGGTGCCGGCCGGCTGCAGGGCCTGGTGTTCCTCACGATCCTGCTCACGGTGGGGCTGCAGGGCTTGAGCGCAGGCCCCCTGGTGAGCTGGCTCGGCCTCAATCAGTCAGGCAGTGAAAAGCCCAAGGCCGGCGCCGCCTCAGAGGCCGCGGGCGATCCGCCGCCGATCCTCCCCGCTGCGGTGGAGCAGCAGCCAGGTGGCCACTAGGTCGGGGCCCTGCAGGCTGCCGAGCAGCACGGCCCGCAGACTCTTCATCAGCACCCCTTTCTTGACGCCGGCGCCCTTGGCGGCCGCCGTGAGCAGTGCCTGAGCCTGATCGGCCTCCAGCATCCCTTCCGGCAGCAGCCCCTCCAGGGTCGTCAGGCTCTGCCTGGCGCCGGGAACCTCCAGCTGCTGGCTGGCGGCCTCCTGCAAAGGCGGCAGACAGAAAAAGGGCTCGGCCTGGTCGACGCCGTCCTGCAGCAGGGTGAGGGAGGGGCCGATCAGGGCGCAGAGCTCGCGCTGCCAGTGGGGGTCGGCCTGGGCCTCGGCAGCCTGGTCGTTCCCTGGCGCCGGCCAGCCCCGCGCCGCCCACAGGGGCAGCAGCTGCTGCCGCAGGCCCTCCGGTCCCTGCTCATGCAGCACCTGGCCATTGAGCCAGTTGAGTTTGTCCCAGTCGAAACGGGCCCCAGCCCGGTTCACCCGCTCGAAGCCGAACACCCGCGCCGCCTCCTCCAGGCTGAAGCGCTCGCCCATGCCCTCAGGCGGCGACCAGCCCAGCAGCGTCATGTAGTTGGCCAGGGCCGCCGCCGTGTAGCCCATGGCCTGGAAATCGCTGATCGAGGTCACGCCGTCGCGCTTCGAGAGCTTCTTGCCGGCCTGGTTGAGGATCAGGGGCGTGTGGGCGAACACGGGCGGTTCCAGGCCCAGGGCCTCGTAGAGGAGCAGCTGTTTGGCGGTGTTGGCGATGTGGTCTTCGCCGCGGATCACGTGGCTGATCGCCATGGCGGCATCGTCCACCACCACCACCAGGTTGTAGAGGGGGTCGCCGATCCGATCGGCCGGTGCGCGGCGGGCGATCACCATGTCGCCGCCCAGGTCTGCGCCGGCCCAACGCATGGCACTGCGCACCAGGTCGTTCCAGCCGATGCTGCGGCCGTCGTCGATGCGGAAGCGGATCACAGGCTCACGCCCCTCAGCGATGAAGGCCTGCTGCTGCTCGGGGCTGAGCGAGCGGTGGCGGTTGTCGTAGCGGGGGGCCTGCTTGCTGGCCGCCTGCAGCTCGCGCATGGCGGTCAGCTCCGCCTCGCTGGCGTAGCAGCGGTAGGCATGGCCGGAGTCGAGCAGCTGCTGGATGGCCGCCTGGTGGGCTTCCTGCCACTGGCTCTGGATCACCGGCTCGCCGTCCCAGTCCAGGCCCAGCCAGCGCAGGCCCTCGAGGATGTTGGCGGTGAATTCGGGACGGCTGCGCTCTCGGTCGGTGTCTTCGATGCGCAGCAGGAAGCTGCCGCCGTGGTGCTGGGCAAACAGCCAGTTGAACACCGCCGTGCGGGCTGTGCCGATGTGCAGGGTGCCGGTGGGGCTGGGGGCGAGACGAACGCGTACCGCGCCAGCTGAGGTCACCTGCTGCACTCCATGGAAACCACCGGCCGGAGCAGGACCAGTGGAGGGGAAACGGGACTGACGGGATTCGAACCCGCAACTTCCGCCGTGACAGGGCGGTGCTCTAACCGGTTGAACTACAGTCCCAGACGGGTCAAGGACCCTGGCGGGCCATCGGCTGATCTGACCCTTGGCGTGGTCGGGCTGGCTGGCTGGGCGGAGAGGACCAAAGTCCCCAGCGCTCAGGCCGGATCTCGACCTTGAAAGTATCTGTGATCACTGGCCCCAACGTCAACAGGTGAGAGGACCAGCCGGCTGTGGCCCAGCGCGGCAGGCTCAGGGACGAAAGCCTGCCGGCTCGATCAGGCGCACCTGATTGCCGCGGGCCGTGAATTCGCGGCCCTGATCACTCTGTACAACCACCCGGCCACCGGATTTGACCCGGATCACCCGGGCCCGAACCCAGCCCAGAGCGGCAGACTCGAGCACCTTAACTACATCACCGGGTTGTAGATCCAACTCCATGTCCGGAACCAGGAAACAGCAGGTGGGGACATCGAACGCGCCGTGGAGGACTTGAACCCCCGACATCAGGTTTTGGAGACCTGCGTTCTACCAACTGAACTAACGGCGCAGGGCCGATGTCCCCAGTGAGACATTGACGAAACCGACCGGAACCTCCTTGCGGAGAATCCTTCAGCGGTCGAAGCGTTGCTTGACCCTGGTGGCTTTCCCCACCCGATCGCGCAGGTAGAACAGCTTCGCCCGGCGCACCTTACCGCGTCGCTCCACGCTCACGGAAGCCACCTGGGGGCTGTGCAGGAGGAAGATCCGCTCCACGCCCACGCCCTGGAAGATCCGCCGCACCGTGATCGTGGCGTGCAGGCCGCCGTGACGCTTGGCGATCACCACGCCCTCGTAGGGCTGAACCCGCTCCTTGTTTCCTTCACGGATGCGCACGCCCACCTTGACGGTGTCGCCCACGTAGATCTCAGGCAGGTCGCTCTTGAGCTGCTCGTTCTCGAAGGCCTGCATCAGCGCGTAGGCGCTGAGCTTGCCCGTGGTGACCTGGGCGGCAGCCCCGGCTGCTGCCTCTGCCGTCACCGTGGCCTCTGCTGTCACGGTGTCTCCCTCCTGACTGGTGTCGTCCTGGATCTGCTGGTCCTGGGTGTCCTCAACCGCCATCTCAACTCCGCGTCGCCTGGCCAAACCATCAGTGTACGGGCTGGGGGTCACCCACCCCTGCGATTCAGCTGACGCTGCAGCCGCTGCACGGCCATGGCGCCACCGCTGAGCAGCATCCACAGCAGCCCCAGGCCGTTGAAGAGCACATAGATGGTCTCGCCGTTGGGTCCGAACCACTGCGTCAGCCACTCGCCCTCGTGCAACAGCATCAGCACGTGGGCCTGGTCGCGGCCCAGGCCGGCCCAGTCGCGCAGCAGCCGGTAGGACACCCCTGTGGACACCGTGAGCAGCAGGGGCAGCAGCACCAGCGGCGCCACGGCGGCATGGGCCTGGCGCAGGCGCAGCAGCAGCGCCGCGGAGGGCCTGGGCTGGGACGGTGTCACGCTGAGGCGGTGCGGAGGGCGCTTGGGAGCTGGCAGGCCGGCTGGCCTGCCGGCAACGGACCCCATGATGGAACCGCTGCTGCAGATGGGGCCGGATCTCCATGAAGGCCCGGGCCCGCCAGAATCAGCGGTAACCGTGCCCGTCCCCGCCGATCCGAATGAACCTGTTTGCCGATCTGCTGGCCAGCACCCGCGCCACCACTGCCCCCTCGCCCGTGGTGCAGGCCGGGCCACGCATCCAGAAGAGCCGCCGTGGCGTGGAGGTGAAATCGGCGCGGGAAATCGCCACCATGCGCAAGGCCAGCCGCATCGTGGCCACCGTGCTGCGCGAGATCATGGCGATGGCTGCTCCCGGCATGACCACCGCTGATCTCGATGCCCATGCCGAGAGCCGCATCAGGGCCATGGGCGCCGTGCCCAGCTTCAAGGGCTACCACGGCTTTCCAGCCAGCATCTGCGCCTCGATCAACAACGAGGTGGTGCACGGCATCCCCAGCGCCAAACGGGTGATCAAGGCCGGCGACCTGCTCAAGGTGGACACGGGCGCCTACTTCGAGGGCTACCACGGGGACAGCTGCGTCACGCTCTGCGTGGGCGAGGAGACGCCTGAACCGGCCCGGCGCCTCGCCCGGGTGGCCCAGGAATCGCTGATGCAGGGCCTCGCCCACATCAAGGCGGGCAACACCCTGCTGGATATCGCCGGCGCCGTGCAGGACCACGTGGAGGCCCATGGCTACGCGGTGGTGGAGGACTACACCGGCCACGGCGTGGGGCGCAACCTGCACGAGGAGCCCTCGGTGTTCAACTTCCGCACCCGCGAACTGCCCAACATGACCCTGCGGGCCGGCATGACCCTGGCGGTGGAGCCGATCCTGAATGCCGGCAGCAAGGCCTGCCGCACCCTCAAGGACCGCTGGACCGTGGTGACCGTGGACGGCAGCCTCTCGGCCCAGTGGGAGCACACGATCGTGGTGAGCTCAGATGGCTGCGAGATCCTCACCGACCGCGACTTCTGAGCCTCAGGGACTGGCCTGAGGACGGCTGAAGGCCCGGAAGTAGAGCCAGCGGCCCAGGGCCGAGAGCGGCATTGTCACGTAGGTGAGTGGGTTGGGGGTCACGATGATCAGTCCCCAGTTCAGTTCGGCCTGGCGCAGCACCAGGGCCGCCACCAGATCGGGCGGCATCACGCCTATCGGGTTGAGGGCGGAGCGGAAGGGCCCCAGCACCAGGCGCCGCAGCCGCAGCTTGTCGCCCAGTTCCAGCGAGCGCAGGCTCAACAGCTGGCCCATCAGGCGTTTGCTGATCTCATAGAGCGGGCTCAGGGCCGGCTGCACTTCGGCCTCCGAGGTGTTGACCCACACCTCAGGGCGTGGTCGCTCCCTGCTGGCTCCCCCCCGCCCGCGCTCGGCCGCCGCTGTGGCAAACAGCTCCAGCAGGCGCCAGCTGCTCAGGGCATTCACCTCCAGGGAGCTGGCCACCGCCTGCTCGGAGCGGCAGCCATGCACGTTGATGCCGTGGTTGAGCACCAGCACGTCCACCTCCTGAAGCAACGGGCCCAGCTTCTGCTCCTCGCCCACCTGCCAGAGCACCTGCTGGAGCGGGATCGGCCGTCCGGCGCTGTCGCGCAGGTCGAGGCGGGCCGGCCCTGAGCTGAGGGCGATCAGGCGGGCGCCGCGGCGGTGCCACTGGCGCAGCAGCGCCTGGCCCAGGGATCCACTCGCCCCGGTGATCGCCACCGTGGGGGGCTGGGAGCGTGGAGCTGTAGGGGCCATCAAGGCACGACCACGGGGATGCAGAACTCTGCAGGCGAGCTCCTGGGCACACCGTATGCGGCTGGGCCAGCTGCCTGGGCGGCCCGGGCCTGCAGCCCTTCGCCCGCCCTAGATTGACCAAACCGGCAGCCCTCGGCGAGGTTGATCTATGGCCCCCACCTTGCTGATCGGCTCCTGTGAACCGTTCAGTGGCAAGTCGGCCGTGGTGCTCGGTCTGGCTCGGCGCCTGCGCCGCCAGGGTCTGGCGGTTCACTTCGGCAAGCCCCTGGCCACCACTCTTGATGGCGAGGAGCTTCCCCCAGCCGGCGAACCGCTGCTGGATGCGGATGTGCGCTTTGTGGGGGCCACGCTCGGGCTGGAATCGCAGCAGCTGATTCCCTCCCTCGATGCCCTGGAGCCCGCCGTGGCCCGCCAGCGGCTGTTGGCTGCGGATCTGGATCCCGGCGTGGGCTTTGCCCAGCTCAGGCAGAGGCTGGCGCAGGACTTTGACGGTGTGGCCCTGCTGGAGGCTGCTGGCACCCTGCATGAAGGCCTGCTCTACGGGCTCAGCCTGCCCCAGCTGGCCCGGGGGCTGGACGCCCCGGTGCTGCTGGTGCAGCCCTGGACCGACAGCCGCAGCGTGGATTCTCTGCTTGAGGCCAAGGCCCGCCTTGGCGATCAGCTGCTCGGTGTGGCGCTCAATGCCGTGGATCCCGCCATGGTGCCCCAGCTCGGCCAGGACATCGTGCCCGCCCTCGAGCAGCTCGGCCTGCCGGTGCTGGCGGTGATGCCCCGCAGTCCGTTGCTGCGCAGCGTCACCGTGGAGGAGCTGGCCCGCCGTCTTGGCGCCCAGGTGCTCTGTTGCCGCGACCGCCTCGATCTGCTGGTGGAGACCCTTTCGATCGGGGCCATGAACGTGAATTCGGCGATGGAGTTCTTCCGCCGCCGCCGCAACATGGCCGTGGTGACCGGTGCCGACCGCACCGACATCCAGCTGGCTGCCCTGGAGGCCTCCACCCAGTGCCTGATCCTCACCGGGGCTGGCGACCCGCTGCCCCAGTTGCTGACCCGCGCCGAGGAGCTGGATGTGCCCCTCCTCAAGGTGGACCACGACACCCTCACCACGGTGGAAGTGATCGAGCGGGCCTTTGGCCACGTGCGGCTGCATGAGGCGGTCAAGGCCACCTATGCGGTGCGCCTGGTGGAGGAACACTTCGATTTCGAGCGTCTTTTCACTCGCCTACGCTTGCCCGCAATGGCGCAATAACGCTGCTAGTTTCATGGCGCAGCCTGCGATCTTGCGGTGACCCGATCCCTGGATCTTCCCTCCATCGAACGGATCGACACCCTGGCTCAGGAGCTCGCCATGCTCCAGGACACCAGCAAGCGCAGGATCGCCATCCTGGGCAGCCGCCATGTGCCGGTGGTGTCGATCCACCTGGTGGAGGTGATGGCGCGCTCCCTGGCCCAGGAGGGCCACAATCTGATCACCTCGGGGGCCCAGGGTGTGAACGCCGCGGTGATTCGCAGCGTTCTGGAGATCGATCCCTCCCGTCTCACCGTGCTGCTGCCCCAGAGCCTGGATCGCCAGCCCAGTGAGTCACGCGATCAGCTCGAACGGGTGCTGCATCTGATCGAGAAGCCCGAGCACGACGAGCTGCCCCTGCCGATGGCCAGCAGCCTCTGCAATCAGGACATCATCACCCGCTGTGACCAGCTGATCTGCTACGCCTTCCACGACAGTGAAACGCTGTTGGCCAGCGTGCGGGTGGCCGAAGACATGGGCAAGGTGGTGAGCCTGCTCTATTTCGACTGATCCTGATGCGTTGACCAGAATCAGCCGGCGAGGGCGAGCACAGCCCTGAGCCCGGCCACGTAGAGGATGCCGCTGCAGAGCACTCCGGCGGCCCAGCACAGCCCCCGCACGGGAGCCAGATTGCCGATGTAGGCCCCCAGGTAGGCCAGCCGCAGGGCCGGATGCAGCCAGGCTGCCGCCACCACCGCCGGCCCTGCGGCCCCCGCCACCAGGCAGAGCAGCACGGCGGGAGCATGCAGTGTGAAGGCCTCGAAACTGTTCTGATGGGCCCAGCTGGCGCGCTTGCCCCAGGCCGGCAGCCGCTCGAACATGGCGCGTGGCGCCTGCAGGTCGTCCAGGCTGAAGTCGGCCTGGGAGCGGGCCGCCCCCAGGGGCACCGTGCTCAGCACCACCACGGCCCCAGCCAGCGCCAGGGACCAGGCCAGGGGAACAGCGGCGATGGTGACGCTCATGGTGGCCCGGGATCGCGTGGTGGTTGCGCCAGCATGATCGCAGCCGCTTCGGCCAGGATCAGGCGGCGCTCCGGCACGCCATGACCTCCTCCGCTTCCGCTGCCTCGCCTGCGTCAGCGGCGGTTCCGCCCAACTGGATCGACAACCGCCATCCCCTCGGGCGCCTGATCGCCGTGCTGCTGGCGGTGGAGCCTCTGCGGCGATTGATGTTCCTGCAGGCGCGCCAGCTGATCATCCGCACGGCCGAAGGCCGCGGCATCGCCTGGCGAGCCCGCCGACAGGTGCTGCTGCGGCAGGCCGAGCCCCTGCTGGCGGCGAGCCGCAACCCCCACACCGGCACCCCCGCCTACTTCCGGGCCCGCTTTCACGCCTATCAGCAGGGCAACCTCTGCTGGCAAGCCGCCTGCGAAGCCGAGCAGGCTACCGATGCCATGGCCCTGCGGGTCTGGCCGGATGAAGCCCTCACGCCGTCCCAGGCCCAACAGCGTCTGCGGCAGGCGATCTTCGCGGCGATCGAACCCAGCCTCCAGGGCCGCCCGCTGCGGGACGCCCTTGACCTGGGCTGCTCGGTGGGGGTGGGAACCCTCGCCCTCAAGCACTGGCTGGAGCAGCGCCAGCAGGCGGCGGTGAACGTGCAGGGGCTCGATCTCTCGCCCGAGATGCTGGCCGTGGCCAGGGTGCGCGATGCCGGCCAGGAGATTCACACCTGGCACCATGCGGCGGCCGAGGCCACCGGCCTGCCGGACGCCTGCATGGATCTGATCACCCTGCAGTTCGTGTGCCATGAACTGCCTGCCGCCGCCACCAGGGCCGTGCTGGCTGAGGCCTTCCGGTTGCTGCGGCCGTCGGGGGTGATCGCCCTGGTCGACCAGGACCCTGGCTCGGCGGTGATCCGCCGCCTGCCCGCCCCGATCGCCACCCTGCTCAAGAGCACCGAGCCCTACCTGGAGGACTACTTCCGCCTCGATCTGCCGGCCGCCCTGGCGGAGGCTGGCTTCCAGGCGGTGCGGGGGGAGGCCTGCGACCCGAGGCACCGGGTGCTGGTGGCCGTGCGCTGAGCGCCAGGGCCGTTTTCTACGCTGAGACCCGCACCCCGCGCTTCCCCTGTCCATGGCTGACACCTATTCCTTCGATGTGGTCTCGGATTTCGACCGCCAGGAACTGGTGAACACCCTCGACCAGGTGCGCCGGGATGTGGGCCAGCGCTACGACCTCAAGGACTCGGCCACCGAGATCGCCCTGGAGGAGACCAGCCTCACCATCACCACCGCCACGGACATGACCCTGCAGGCGGTGGAGGACGTGCTGCGCCAGAAGGCCACCAAGCGCAACCTCTCGCTCAAGATCTTCGACTTCCAGACCGCCGAGAGCGTGGGCGGCAACCGGGTGAAGCAGGAGGTGAAGCTGCGCAAGGGCCTCAGCAAGGAGCTGGCCAAGGAGCTCAGCAAGGTGGTGCGCGACAACCTCAAGAAGGTGTCCGTGGCGATTCAGGGCGAGAGCCTGCGGATCACCGCCAAGAGCAAGGACGATCTCCAGGCGGCGATCCAGCTGCTCAGGGATCAGGAGGTGGAGGTGCCGCTGCAGTTCGAGAACTACCGCTGAGCCGAGTATCTGGCAAGCCCCCTAGGCGGCGTTGGCTTGTGCCCACTGTTGGCTTGGATCCCGTCTTGTCATGCCATCTAGCAGGAGCGATGTCAAGACTGCATTTCATCCTGGATCCTGATCCAGTTGATCGACTGTCCGACCTCGACAACTCAGGGGCTTTCGTTACCTTGTAGTTTCAAGACCCTTTGCTTTTCGATGATTAATTGGAAGCTCCACGGACTTCCCGCCTGGATGGGCAAGCGTGAGAACAGTCGAGGTGTTCTCCGGCTCTCAGCACGCTCTGGTTGGGCCGGGAAATCTGTGGTCGATCGGACGGTGATTTCTGGGAGTCGATCTCTCGGTCTTCGCATGCCCTTAGTCCCTGGAAGTGCGTCCTAAGTATCTTTCAACATTTAGCCAAAACTTTTCTGACTTTCTAAACAATGACTTTTAGAGTTCGCAACGTGCCCTCATGGGTCAACCGCAAAGTCAATCGAAAGGGCGTGCTCCGTTTCTCTGGCAATTCCACCTGGAAGGGGCAGCCTGTTGTAGGACGAATCAAGGTGAGGCTGTCTGGTAAGGACGACGTCACAGGCGTTCGTTTCGACCGGATGATGCAGGCCAGCTACGACGTCAGAGGTACACGGGGGCGAAATCGGTTTGTCTGGGGATCTCAGGCTGGTGCGATCACCAAGCGGGTCAATACTGTTGTTGACTTCCGTAAGGATCTAGCTCGCGATGTTCTCGTGTTCAGAAATGAAACACCCAAAGATCCTGTGGTTCATATGCAGCGCTTTAGGGTCAGAAACTTTGGCTCTAATGACATCATCAGACTTAAAAATCTTGGTATCACAGTTCGCCAGAGAGACCTGCGGCGCATGGGTGATGGCCGCTACATGATTCCTGGTGTTGATCCATCGAAAATGGTGGTCATGAATATCCTCAACTGATGGATCAGGGGCTTTCCCTGATTTTCCAGCGCCTGATGTGCCAGAGAACATTCCGTGTGCCTGAGCTTTGAGGGCTTCGACGATCGATAAACTAGGGATTCATCCAGTTACCTTGCTGTTCCTTGGTTTTCGCTGAGAGTGGCTCCGCTCCCCGGGGATGGCACTTCTGGATCGATCGCGGCGGCACCTTCACCGACGTCATCGGCCGCGACCACGAGGGTGTCTTGCACGTGCGCAAGCTGCTCTCCTTGCAGAGTGGACCAATGGGGGACCCTGTGCTGGCCGCAATGGCTGACATGGCAGGCCCAGGCCCCATCGAGGACGTACGCCTGGGCACCACCGTGGCCACCAACGCCCTGCTCGAGCATGGCGGGGCGCCGGTGCTGCTGCTGGTGAACCAGGGTTTTGCAGACCTGCTCTCCATCGGCGATCAACACCGCCCCGACATCTTTTCGCTGGCCATCCAGCGCCCCAGACCTCTGGAGGTGCGGGTGGTGGAAGTGGCCGGGCGTCTCGGCGCCAGCGGCGAGGAGTTGCTGCCGCTGCTCCGCGATGACGCTCTGGCCCAGGCGGTGCATCAGGCCCGCAGCGACGGTTTCAGCAGTTGTGCGGTGGCTCTGCTGCACAGCTGCCGCCAGCCGATCCACGAACTCCAGCTGGAGGCCTGGCTGCAGCCTTTCGGCTTTCAGGAGGTGGCGCTCTCGCATCGTCTGAGCGCCCTGCCGCGGTTGGTGCCGCGAGGCCACACCACTCTGGTGGAGGGGGCGGTGGCGCCCGTGCTGCGGGCCTACCTGCAGCAGCAGCAACAGTCGCTCGAGAACCACGCCTCAGCCCAAGCCAACACGCCGCGCCTGCGGGTGATGCGCTCCAGCGGCGCCCTGGCGGATCCCCGCACGCTTCTGGCCAAGGACACCATCCTCTCCGGTCCTGCCGGCGGCATGGTGGGGGCGGTGGCCGTGGCCCGCGAGGCGATGGCGGCGTCAGGCTCCCCCCTGGGGCCGGTGGTGGGTTTCGACATGGGCGGCACCTCCACAGACGTGTTCCACTGGGATCCCTGCCGCGGCTCCCTGGCCTGGGAGCGCCAGAGCGAATCCGAGCTGGCCGGCCTGCGCCTCCAGGCGCCGATGCTGCCGATCCACACCGTGGCCGCTGGCGGCGGCTCGATCCTGAGCTTCGACGGCCAGAGCCTCAGCGTGGGCCCCTCCTCCGCAGGGGCCGACCCGGGACCGGCGGCCTACGGCCGGGATGGTCCAGCCACCCTCACCGATGCCAACCTGCTGCTCGGGCGGCTGCCCGCCGCAGCCCTACCGGCGGTGTTCGGGTCCAGCGGCGACCAGCCCCCAGACCTGCAGGCCGTGGCCAAGCGCTTCCAGCAGCTGGCCGTGGCCATGCAGCCGGTGTCGCCCGGCATCACGCCGGAGCAGGTGGCCGCCGGTGCCTTGCTCATCGCCCTGGAAACCATGGCCGCAGCCGTGCGGCGCCTGTCGATCGAGCGGGGCCACGACCTCCGCCAAGCTCTGCTGGTGAGCTTCGGCGGCGCGGGCGGCCAGCACGCCTGCCGGCTGGCCGAGGGCCTTGGCATCGAGCGGGTGCTGTTCCATCCCCTGGCTGGCGTGCTCTCGGCCTATGGCATCGGCCATGCCGAGCAGCGCAGCCTGCTGGAGTGCCCCATGGCGCTGCCGCTGCTGCCGGCCAGCCTGGAGCAGCTGCAGCGCCGGGCCGAGGCCCTGCGCCACGAGGCCGCCCTGGCCCTGGAGCAGGCCGGTGACCTGGCCAGCGCCGAGGGGCCGCTGCGTTGCTGGTTTTCCCTTGAGGTGCGACCACCTGGTCGCGATCAGGGCCTGCTGTTGGCCTGGACGCCTGGTGAGAGCGCTGAGTCGCTGGCGGCAGCCTTCAGCGAGGAGCATCGCCAGCGCTTTGGTTACTCCCCTGGGCTGCCGATGGCGGAGCTGGTGGTGCAGCGGCTGCTGGTGGAGGTGGCTCCGCCGGAGCCGGCCGGGGGGCCAGGAGCACCCCCAGGCCGGAATCCGGAACCAGGCCAGATCCCAGCAGCAGACCAGGCGGCCCCGGCAGCCCCGGATGGCCCTGCGGCCGAACCTGAACCTGGAGCTGGCGCCAGCAGGGGCCAGCTTCCCGGGCAACCCCGTGCCACGACGAAACTGTGGCTCGACGAGGTCCAGGGCTGGCAGCCGGTGCCCCTCTGGCGCCGCGCTGAGCTGCGGCCCGGTCAGCGCCTGGAGGGGCCAGCGGTGCTCCTTGATCCCACCAGCACATCGGTGCTGGAAGCAGGCTGGTCTGGAGAGGTGCTCAGCAACGGGGCGCTGCTGCTGCAGGCCCCAGCCGCTGGCCAGGCTCCTTCTCTGCCCCAAGCCGCTGCGTCCGCCCCAGCGCTGCCAACACTGGCAGACCCCACCCTGCTGGAGCTCTRCCACCACCGCTTCGTGGCCATCGCCGAGCAGATGGGCACGCGCCTGCAGCAGAGTGCCCGCTCCCTCAACATCCGCGAGCGCCTCGACTTCTCCTGCGCCGTCTTCGATGCAGCTGGCCAGCTGGTGGCCACGGCCCCCCATATTCCGGTGCATCTCGGCTCCATGGGCGAGAGCGTGGCCAGCCTGCTGGCGGCCGTGGCCCGCGGCGACCKCCCCCGCCTGGAGCCGGGGGACGTGGTGCTCGCCAACGACCCCTATCAAGGCGGCACCCACCTGCCGGACATCACGGCGATCACCCCGGTGTTCGCCCCCGGCGGCGACCCGCTGACGCCCAGCTGTTTCGTGGCCTGCCGCGGCCACCACGCCGACGTGGGCGGCATCACCCCCGGCTCGATGCCAGCCTTCAGCCGCACGATCGAGCAGGAGGGGCTCAGGCTCGACAACCTGCTGTTTCTGCACCGCGGTGAGATCGACATCACGGCCTGGCGCCGGCGCTTTGATCAGGGGCCCCATCCGGTGCGCCAGCCCGACCAGCTGCTCGCCGACCTGCAGGCCCAGGTGGCCGCCAACCGCCTGGGGGTGGAGGAGCTCACGGGCCTGATCCGGGCCAAGGGCCTGGCCGAGGTGCGGGCCTACATGGCCCATGGCCAGGCCCATGCCGCCGAGGCCGTGCGCCGGGTGATCGATCGCCTCAAGGATGGCTCGGCTTGCGTGGAACTCGACGACGGCAGCCGCATCGCCGTGGCCGTGCGCCTTGATCGGCAGCGGCGCTCGGCCCTACTGGATTTCCGGGGCACCTCCCCCCAGCACCCCGGCAACCTGAACGCTCCGCTGGCGATCACCCGAGCCGTGGCGCTCTACGTGTTCCGCTGCCTGGTGGGCGAGCCGATTCCGCTCAACGCCGGCTGTTTCGAACCCCTGGAACTGCTGGTGCCGCCAGGCTGCCTGCTCAATCCCGCCCCGCCGGCGGCCGTGGTGGCCGGCAATGTGGAAACCTCCCAGGCCCTGGCCAATGCCCTGTTCGCGGCCCTGGGCGTGCAGGCCGCGGCCCAGGGCACGATGAACAACCTCAGCTTCGGCACCGCCCAGATTCAGTACTACGAGACGATCTGCGGCGGCACCGGCGGCGGCAGGGACCTGCAGGGCCAGGGATTTGCCGGCGCCAGCGCCGTGCAGAGCCACATGACCAACTCCCGCCTCACGGACCCCGAGGTGATGGAGGAGCGTCTGCCGATCCGGATCGAGCGCTTTGCGATCCGGCGCGGCAGCGGTGGCCACGGCCGTTGGCCCGGCGGCGACGGGGTGGTGCGCGAGCTGCGCTTCCTGGCCCCGATGACGGTGTCGCTGCTCTCGGGCGCGCGGCGGGTGGCGCCGCCGGGGCTGGCCGGCGGGCAGCCGGGCCGGGTGGGCTGCAACCGCCTGGAGCGGGAGGACGGCACAGTGGTGATGCTTGCCGGGATCTGCGAGGTGGCGGTGGAGTCCGGCGATCGACTGGTGATCGAAACACCTGGAGGAGGGGGCTATGGCGCACCGGACTGATCGCGGCGCCAAGACCTGGCTGAGCGGCTGGCTGGGAACGGCGCTGCTGGCCGTGGCGCCCGTGGCAGCAGCGCTGCTGGCGGCCGTTCCCCTTGCGGCTGGAGCCCAGGGTGGCGCCTCGGTGGCGCCGTCCAATGTGCTGCAGGAGCGGGGCCAGCGCTTCCAGCCGGTGTGGTCAGCCCGGGGCATGGTGGCCGCCCAGGAGCCCATCGCCGGGGCGGTTGGCGTGCGGGTGCTGCGCCAGGGGGGCAATGCCGTGGATGCGGCCGTGGCCGTGGCCTTCGCTCTGGCGGTGACCGAACCCCAGGCGGGCAACCTTGGCGGCGGCGGTTTTCTGGTGCTGTGGCTGCCGGGTCCATCGCCGGCTGAGGGCCGCGGCTGCCTGGATGGCCGCAGCGCCCCTGGGTCCACCCCTGGGCCTGGCGGCGAGCCGGGAGTGGAGCTGCGCATCGGCGGCGGCACGGCCGTGGCCGTGAACTTCCGGGAAAAGGCCCCCCAGGCCGCCGGCCCCGACCTGTTTCTGCGCCCCGACGGCAGCGTGGACCGCCAGCGCGCCACGGCCAGCCTGCTCAGCACCGGCGTGCCGGGGTCGGTGGCGGGCCTGGCGCTGGCCMAACGCTGCTACGGCCGCCTGCCCCTGGAGCAGGTGATGGCCCCCGCCATCGCCCTGGCCGAGGGGGGCTTCGTGGTGAGTCGTGCCCTGGCCGAGGACCTGAGCCGCAGTGCCGCCCGGCTGCAGGCCGATCCCACCGCCAGCCGCATCTTTCTGCCGGCGGCCCGCGCCGGCGCCCGGCTGCGCCAGCCCGAGCTGGCCACAAGCCTACGGCGCATCGCCGCCGAGGGGGAGCTGGGCTTCTACGCCGGCCCCACTGCTGAAGCCCTCACCGCCTTGATGCGCCAGGGCGGCGGCCTGATCACGGCGGCCGATCTGGCCGCCTACCGGGCCGTGCTGGTGCGCCCTCTGGTGGGCCGCTACCGCGGTCACACCGTGCTGGTGCCGCCGCCCCCCAGCAGCGCCGTGACGATCCTGCAGTTGCTGGCGATCCTGGAGCCCATGGACCTGGCCGGCCTGGGTCATCACAGTGCCGCCAGCCTGCACCGGATGGCGGAGGCGATGCACCTGGCCTACCGCGACCGCAACGCCCTGCTGGGCGATCCTGACCAGGTGGCCATGCCACTGGAGCGGCTGCTGGATCCGGCCTATGTGGAGGCCCAGCGCCAGGCCCTGGATCTGGAGCGCCATCGCCCGGCGGCGGCGGTGCAGCAGGGCCCGCCTCCCCTGCCGGAGAGCGAGGACACCCTGCACTTCTCCGTGGCCGATCGCCAGGGAGGCCTGGTGGCCCTGACCACCACCTTGAACTTCCCCTTCGGCAACGGCATCGCCGTGCCAGGCGCCGGCTTCCTGCTCAACAACGAGATGGACGACTTCACGGCGCGGATCGGCAGCCCCAATGCCTTCGGCCTGGTGCAGGGCGCCGCCAACACGATCGCCSCCGGCCGCCGGCCCCTCAGTTCGATGAGCCCCACCCTGGTGTTCCGGCCCGATGGCAGTCCCTGGCTGGCCACGGGCAGCCCCGGCGGCAGCCGCATCCTCACCACCGTGCTGCAGGTGCTGCTCAACCGCATCGACCACGGCCTCAACCTGGCCGGGGCCGTTGCCGCCCCTCGCATCCATGCCCAGCTGCTGCCCGATCGCCTCTCCCACGAGGAGGGCTTCAGCCCCGACACCCTGAAGCTGCTGGAGGCCCGCGGCCACACCCTGCGGCGCAGCCGCGCCATGGGTTCCGCCAACAGTGTGGAAATCACGGCGGAGGGCAGCCTCGGCGCGGTGGATCCGCGCCGCTCCGAGGCCAAGGCCCTGCCGGAGTGAGGCCAGAGCCGAGTGCAGATGGGGGATTGCCCACACGGCTGTCGCAATCCATCACAACCGCAGCGACGCCGCCGATCCAGCCAGCAGGCTGGAACTGTTCGGTGGTGCCAGCCCCATGTTTGAGCTGTTGCCCCCCCTCAACGACCACAACCTGCCCTGGATCGACACGATTCACCCGATCGTGGTGCACTTCGTGATCGCCATGGGCCTGGTGATGTTCGTGTTCGATCTGATCGGCGTGGTGGCCCGCAAGCCGGCCCTGTTTGAGGTCAGTTTCTGGAACCTGCTGTTCGCCACCGCGGCGATCTTCGTGGCGATCATCTTCGGCCAGGTGGAGGCCGGGCTGGCCAACCCCTACGGCCAGTCCCGCGACATCCTCAGCCTGCACAGCACCATCGGCTGGTCGTTGGCGGCCGTGCTGTCGCTGCTCTCCGGCTGGCGTTACGTGATCCGGGGCCGGGACCCTGAGCGCCTGCCCCTGGCCTTCCTGGCAGCCGGCGCCCTGCTCAGCGCCTTGATCGTGGTGCAGGTGGGGCTGGGCAACCAGCTCGTGTGGATCTACGGCCTGCACACGGTGCCCGTGGTGGAAGCGGTGCGTGGAGGCCTGGTCTGATGGCGCTCGGCCCCAACGATCTTCCCTACGCCCTGCCGATCCACCCCAACCTGGTGCACTTCACGATCGGCCTGTTCGTGATCGCGATCGTCTTCGACGTCGCCGGCGCCCTGTTTCCCCTGGAGAAGCGGCTGTTCCGCTTTCTGGCCCTGCCGGTGACCCGCTCAGGCTTTCACGCCGTGGGCTGGTACAACCTGCTCGCCTGCGCTCTGGTGAGTTTCTTCACGGTGGCTGCGGGCCTCTACGAGATGCTGCTGGCCCAGCCGATCGAGGGGGTCACCAGCAGCCTGGGCCTGGGGGCCTCCGCCACCCTGCTCTGGCATGGCGTGGGCGGGGTGCTGATCCTGCTGCTGATCGTGGCGATGACGCTCTGGCGCGGCTTCCAGCGCTTCCGCTGGCGGCGCGACCTGGGCCGCCAGGTGCAGTGGAGCTACCTGCTCTCCGGCCTGGTGCTGTTCGGGGTGATCGGTCTGCACGGCACCCTCGGCGCCGAGCTGGCGGCTGAGTTCGGCGTGCACGTCACCGCCGACCAGCTGCTGGCCAGGGGCTTCGATCTGCGCGAGGCCCTGCCATGACCAGCAGCAGCCGTCTGATGCCTCTCGGCCTGGGCCTCGGCGCCGCCGTGCTCCTGGACGGCTGGCTCAGCCTGGGCATGGCCCGGCTCTCGCACCGCTGGCTGCCGGTGCAGGCCTCGGCCGCGGCCCCCCATGTGGACAACCTGTTCGCCCTGGAGACGGGCATCGGCAGTTTCATCTTCTTCGGCTGCCTGGGCGTGATCGGCTGGACGCTCCTGTTCAACCGGGCGCCGAAGTACGACATGGAGGACGGCGCACCGATCGAAGGCAACCTCAAGCTGGAGGTGGTGTGGACCGTGATCCCCCTGCTGGTGGTGATGGCGATCAGCTGGCACGCGATCGGCGTCAACCGCACCCTGGCCACCCTGGGTGGCAAGCTCCGCCTTCCCACCGCCGCTGCACCGGTGCTGGAGGCCGGCCCCCTCACGGCCCAGGCGGCTGGCCTGGCCGCCAGCGATCCGGCCGCGGCCCCCGAGCCGATCACCGTGCTGGCGCGCCAGTGGTCGTGGGAGTTCATCTACCCCAACGGCGTGCGCAGCACCGAGCTGCATCTGCCGGTGGATGAACGGGCCCACTTCCGGCTGCAGTCGCTGGATGTGATCCATGGGTTCTACGTGCCGGCGTTTCGCCTCAAGCAGGACCTCATTCCCGGCAGCGTGATCGACTACAGCCTCATCCCCACCCGCCCCGGCCGCTACCGGCTGCGCGATTCGATGTTCAGCGGTGCCTATTTCGCTGCCAACCAGACCGACGTGGTGGTGGAAACGCCGCAGCGCTTCCAGGCCTGGCTGGAGGCAGCCAGCCGCGAGCCCCTGCGCCCCGGTGCCAACC
>NZ_JADEWP010000037.1:0-16007 GCF_015207535.1 Cyanobium sp. LEGE 06143
GCCTGAGCACCGTGTCTGAGACCCTCTCTGAACCCCAAACCGACGCCGCTGCCGACTCGCTTGGCCCGGAGGCAGAGACGCGCTCTGAGCCCGCGGCTGAAGCCCCCACCGAGAAGCGCCAGGTGGCCCGCTGGTATGCGGTGCAGGTGGCGKCCAGTTGCGAGAAGAAAGKAAAGGCCACCCTGGAGCAGAGGGCGGTGACCCTCGGGGTGGACAACCGCATCCTGGAGATCGAGATCCCCCAGACCCCCGGGGTCAAGTWGAAGAAGGATGGCAGCCGCCAGAGCACCGAGGAGAAGGTGTTCCCCGGCTATGTGCTGGTGCGGATGATGCTCGACGAGGACACGATGATGGCGGTGCGCAGCACCCCCAACGTGATCAACTTCGTTGGGGCTGAGGAGCGTCGGGCCACGGCCCGCGCCCGCGGCCACATCAAGCCGCGGCCGCTGAGCCGCCAGGAGGTGGACCGCATCTTCAAGCGGGCGGCTGAGAAGAAAGCAGTGGTGAAGGTCGATCTCACCGAGGGCGATCAGATCCTGGTGACGGCCGGGCCCTTCAAAGACTTCCAGGGCGAGGTGATCGAGGTGTCGGGCGAGCGCAACAAGCTCAAGGCCCTGCTCTCGATCTTCGGTCGGGAAACGCCTGTGGAACTCGAATTCGCCCAGATCAGCAAGCAGAGCTGAGCCCCTGGCTCTGCTCAGCGGCCGTCTCCCTGCGGAGGATGGCCGTTCCCGTCACGCCTCCCTCCAGGAGGTGATCCGCAGCTCCGCCCAGTAGTTCGAGACGATGGCCAAGAAAATCGTAGCCGTGATCAAGCTGGCCCTCCAGGCCGGCAAAGCCAACCCGGCGCCCCCTGTGGGTCCTGCCCTTGGTCAGCACGGCGTCAACATCATGGCGTTCTGCAAGGAGTACAACGCCCGCACCCAGGAGAAGGCCGGTTATGTGATTCCGGTGGAGATCTCGGTCTTTGAAGACCGCAGCTTCACCTTCATCACCAAGACGCCTCCCGCCTCGGTGCTGATCTCCAAGGCCGCCGGCATTGAGAAGGGTGCCGCCACCTCCGCCAAGGGGGCGGTGGGTGCCATCAGCCGCGCCCAGCTCGAGGAGATCGCCAAGACCAAGCTGCCGGACCTCAACTGCACCAGCGTGGAGTCGGCCATGCGCATCATCGAAGGCACCGCCCGCAACATGGGCGTCGCCGTCAACGACTGAGTCCTTCCATCCATCCCCAGGGGGAGATCCAGCCAGCGGACCACCGCGCCTACGGCGCCCCAGCCCTGCCCTGCATCGCCCGCACCCCATACCCGCCATGCCAAAAGTTTCCAAGCGTTTTTCCGCCCTCCAGGCCAAGGTCGCCGAGCGAGCCCATGACCCCATGGAGGCCATCGAGCTGGTGAAGGCCAACGCCACCGCCAAGTTCGACGAGACGATCGAGGCCCACGTGCGCCTCGGCATCGATCCCAAGTACACCGACCAGCAGCTGCGCACCACCGTGGCCCTGCCCCACGGCACCGGTCAGAGCATTCGCATCGCCGTGATCGCCCGGGGTGAGGCCGTGGCTGCCGCCAAGGCCGCCGGCGCCGAGCTCTCCGGCGACGACGACCTGGTGGATCAGATCGCCGGCGGCACGATCGACTTCGACCTGCTGATCGCCACCCCGGACATGATGCCCAAGGTGGCCAAGCTGGGCCGGGTGCTGGGCCCCCGGGGCCTGATGCCCAACCCCAAGGCCGGCACCGTCACCACTGACCTGGTCGGCGCCATCGCCGAGTTCAAGGCCGGCAAGCTCGAGTTCCGTGCCGACCGCAGTGGCATCGTGCACGTGCGCTTCGGCAAGGCCAGCTTCGATTCCGCCAAGCTGCTCGACAACCTCAAGGCCCTGCAGGAGACGATCGATCGCCAGAAGCCCAGCGGTGCCAAGGGCCGCTACTGGCGCTCCCTCTACGTCACCTCCACCATGGGTCCCTCGGTGCAGGTGGACTTCGCCGCCCTGCAGGACATCAAGCAGGAGGGCTGAGCCGGAACAGGTGGGTTCAGCATCAAAGGCTGGCCCCACGCTGAGTTATGTTTATGAGCTGGCTTAGGCCAGAAGGGCACGCGCCCTACCCCAGACAGCAGGTAAGAACGGCTTCCGGTTCCCCGGATGACCCGTTTCTGTAAGTCCTGCCGAGGTGTTCGCGACAGGTTTTCGGCCTCCAGGCCGCCGGTGGATCCATCCCCAGGCGTCTTGATCGGGTCAGGAGCATGCAGCGGCCTCGAGCCCTTCGGCAGTCACTCTCAGAGTGGTTGGCGTTATCGTCCAGGGCCGCGTACCCGGCTTGTTCCCCCGATCCGATCCTTTCCTATGGGCCGCACGCTGGAGAACAAGCAACAGATCGTCGAAGAGCTCAAGGGGCTCCTCGGCGAGGCCGAACTGGCGCTGGTCCTTGATTTCAAGGGTCTGTCCATCAAGGAGATGTCTGATCTGCGGACCCGTCTGCAGGCCAGCAACGGTGTGTGCAAGGTGACCAAAAACACCTTGATGCGTCGGGCCATTGATGGCGACAGTGCCTGGTCGAATCTCGAATCCCTGCTCACCGGCACCAACGCCTTCGTGCTCGTCAAGGGCGACGTGGGTGGTGCGGTGAAGGCCGTGCAGTCCTTCCAGAAGGACAGCAAGAAGTCGGAAACCAAGGGCGGCCTTTTCGAAGGCAAGCTCCTGTCCCAGTCCGACATCAAGGCCATCGGGGATCTGCCCTCCAAGGAGGTGCTCATGGCTCAGATCGCCGGTGCGATCAACGCTGTGGCCACCAAGGTGGCCGTGGGCATCAACGAGGTTCCTTCCGGTCTCGCTCGGGCGCTCCAGCAACACGCCGATGGCGAAGGCCAGGCCTCCTGAGGCCTGCCTCAATGCCAGCGGTTGTTGCCGAGTTCAACCGATCCGACTGTTTCCCACAGATCTGTTGCTGATTCCCAACCATGTCTGCTACGACCGACCAGATTCTCGAACAACTCAAATCCCTCTCCCTGCTTGAGGCTTCCGAGCTCGTCAAGCAGATTGAGGAGGCCTTCGGCGTCTCCGCCGCCGCTTCCGCTGGCGTGATGATGGCCGCGGCTCCTGCCGCTGCCGCTGAGGCCGCTGAAGAGCAGACCGAATTCGACGTGATCCTTGAGGGTTTCGAAGATTCGGCCAAGATCAAGGTGCTCAAGGCCGTGCGCGAAGCCACCGGCCTGGGCCTGGGCGACGCCAAGGCCCTCGTGGAGGCCGCTCCCAAGGCGGTCAAGGAAGGCATCGCCAAGGCCGATGCCGAGGCCCTCAAGAAGGCCATCGAAGAGGTGGGTGGCAAGGTGTCGATCAAGTGATCACCCTGGGGTCGGCTTTGCCGGCCCCGCGCCCACCGGCGCCCAGGCGGCGCCTTCACCAGCCGGCTCCTTCGTGGGCCGGCTTTTTGCTGGGCCGCTGGCAGCTCCCGCGTCCGACCTGAAGCCTGCTGGTCCCCAACTTCAGGAACCTTGATCTGCAAAAAAAATGCCCCGCCAAAGGCGGGGCAGGATTGTGGAACGGTCTTTCGGAGTCTGTCCTCGTTTCGACCCGGAAGAGTCGTTCCCCACTCCTCACAAACATGACGTTAACGAGGGAATCTCAGGGTGCCAGGGGGCGTCGGTCACTCGTTGAACTGGCCCGGGGGCGGCTCAGCTGCCGTAGGGCACCACCTCAAGGGCAATCACGCCGCTCTGGCGGGGGCGCTGGGAGCTGGACTGCCTCAGCAGTCTGGATCGACTGGACAGCACCGATGAGCGCTCCACCCTGGCAAGGCCCCGCCGCGTGCTGCTGGGGCTGGACTCCGCCACGGGGTCAGGTTGGTTCAGCAAGGGGGGTGGGCCCAGGGACGGCAGCGCCGCCAGCTGACCGCCGCCCCGGGCCCGGGCCAGCAGGACTGGCAGCGGCTCGGCGTGGGCCATGTAGAGATGCCTGAGGGTTTGCTCGCCGTAGGTACGGCGCTGGAAGGTCCAGCCAGGCTCCAGCTTTAGGCTGGCGAGGCCACTGGCAGGAGCCTTGCCTCTGGCCACCGGGATCAGGGTGGTCTGCTGGGGGTGGGAGGCCAGCAGCCGCAAGCGGCCGTTCTCGCTCTCCACCCGCAGCCGCCAGGGGTTGTTGAGATCGTCGTTGGCCACCCTCAGCGAGTAAGCACTGCTGGAGAGGTAGCGGCCGCACACGCCCTCGGCCACGTCGTTGTCGTAGGAGATCACCGAGCCATCCGGGTACTCCCGCCAGCAGGGCGGGGCCGCCTGAAGCTGCTCGAGCACGATCAGGTTCCAGCGGTTGCCTGCCAGGGGCTGGGCTACGGCGATGGCCTGACCGGGAGCGATCGGCTTGCTGCCGAACAGAGCCGCTGCCTTGGCGCCGCTGGCCTGGCGGCCCATCAGCCAGCTGGAACTGAGGATGGCGGCGGCACCTGTGGCGGTGATCGCCATGCCGGTGACAGCGACGCGAAGCGCCATGCAGGCACGCCTGCTGACTGAGGCTCGGCTGCTAACCATGGCGACGCTCTGCCCTGATGGCAGCTCAGAGTAGAAGATCTGTCTAGCGACGATCGTGAGGATGTCCAGTGGCTGATCGGCCAGCGCGGGTGGTGGCGGCGGCCTGCGACGGGGCCTGCAGTGGCAACCCCGGCCCGGGCGGCTGGGGGGGGCTGCTGCGCTTTGAAGATGGTTCCGTCCATGAGCTGGGCGGCGCCGACCAGCACACCACCAACAACCGCATGGAGCTCACGGCGGCCCTGGCGCTGCTGAACGCTCTGCGCGATCTGCCCCGCCATCCCGACCTGGCGATCCGAACCGACAGCCGTTATCTGATTGATGGCCTCGGCAAGTGGATTCACGGCTGGAAACGCAAGGGCTGGCGCACTGCCTCCGGTGGGCAGGTGCTGAACCGTGATCTCTGGGAGCAGCTCGACCGGGCCCGCCTTGCCGATGTGTCCCTGCGCCACGTGAAGGGCCACAGCGGCGATCCGGACAATGAGCGTTGCGACACCATCGCCGTGGCCTTTTCGCGTGGCCAGATCCCGCCGCTGATGGCCGGAGAGGTGCTGGCCACCGCCAGGCTGGAGGCCGAAGTGCCGGCTCCTTCCGGACAGGCCGAGCAGGTCGTTTCCGGCGCTGATGGATCCGACGCCCCCGAGGCGGGCCTTGCCCCGGCGCCACTGCAGCAGTTGCTGACGCGGCTGGAGTGGGCCGACCGGGTGGCGGATCGGGGCTACGGCCTCTCCCTGCTGGAGCTTGCCCAGCTGGTGGAGCAGCCCCTGCGCACGCTGGAGCGCCGCAGCCGTGCCTGGACCTGGCGGGACTGGCGGGTGGAGCCACTGGAGGATGGCCGCTGGCGCCTGCGGCGCGGGACGGCAGGATTGGACGATCGGCCGTAGGCGGGTGTGATGGGAGATGGTGAGCAGGCCGGCGCCAAGGCTGGAGAGAGCGCCACAGGGGCGCTGTACGACCGCTTCGTGGCTCCTTTGCTCAGCCGCGATGCCGGGGCCGACGCCGAACAGCTCAGCCGCCTCACCCTGACGACCCTGGGCCAGGCCTCGTTGCGGCGGCGCTGGCCCCTGCTGAGCGGGGCCCTGGCCGGCCTCGGCCAGGAGCTGTGCCGGCCTGACCCGCGCCTGGAGCAGACCCTGTTCGGCTGCCGCTTCCGCAACCCGCTTGGGCTGGCAGCGGGATTCGACAAAGACGCCGTGGCGGCGGCGATCTGGCACCAGTTCGGCTTCGGTTTCGCCGAGCTGGGCACGATCACCTGGCACGCCCAGCCCGGTAATCCCCGCCCTCGTCTGTTTCGGCTGGCTGAAGAGCGGGCTGCCCTCAACCGCATGGGCTTCAACAACCAGGGGGCGGCCGCAGCGCTGCGCACCCTGGAGCGCCAGCGGCTGCCTGCGCCAGGCCAGCGTCCCGCGGTGCTGGGGATCAACCTGGGCAAATCGAAGCTCACCCCCCTGGAGCAGGCCCCGGACGACTACGCCGCCTCCCTGGAGCTGCTGGCGCCCCAGGCCGACTACGCCGTGATCAATGTGAGCTCGCCCAACACCCCGGGGCTGCGTGATCTTCAGGACGAAGTGCTGCTGCGCCGCTTGGTGGAGCGGCTGCGGCGCTTGCCCGCCTGCCCCCCGCTGCTGGTGAAGATCGCTCCCGACCTCGAAGACGATGCCATCGACGCCATTGCCCGCATGGCCTACGAGGAGGGTCTGGCAGGGGTGATTGCCGTGAACACCAGCCTCAACCGCCTCGGGCTGGAGCAGCGGCGCCTGGCCCAGACGGGGCGCAGCCTGGCGGAGGAGGCGGGGGGGCTCAGCGGCGCTCCGCTGCGGGGGCGTGCCCTGGAAGTGCTGCGCCGGCTCAGGGCCACGGCGGGGCCTGCCCTGCCGTTGMTCGGTGTGGGAGGGATCGACTCCCCAGMGGCCGCCTGGGAACGGATCTCCGCCGGCGCCTCCCTGATTCAGCTCTACACCGGCTGGATCTATGGGGGGCCGGCTCTGGTGCCCAGGATTCTGGAGGGCCTGAGTCGGCAGCTCGGGTGTCACCGCCTGGCCCATCTGGGCCAGGCGGTGGGGGCCGGCCTGCCGTGGAGGGTTGGCTGATTGGTTAGATCCAATTGAACAAGAATGGGCTAATTTCTGAAACGTTCTTGGGCTCCCTGACGTGGTGCTCGCCGGGATCAAGGAGCGCTGGCGGCAGCTGCAGGCTGAGCTGTTTCCCAGGGTTGTGCTGCTGGACTTCAGCGATCCACAGTTGCTGGTGGGTCAGGGGTTGCGCAACGGCAAGCCTCAGGCACAGAACTGGAGTGCACCGGTTCCGGCCCGCACCCTGCGCGATGGCATGCCGATTGCTGCCGATGCCTTTGGGGATTTTGTCGGAGACCTGTTGTTGGAGCAGAAGGCTCAAAATGCGACTCTGGTGGTGGCTCTGCCCCGCCAGGCCTGTGAGTGGCGCCTGATCAGCTGGCCCGGCGGCGTCAGCCCTGAGGACCCCATCGAAGCTCTGCGCGAGCTCAATCCCGATCTGAAGCTCCCTTTTCCCTTGGGCGCGGCCCGCATCGATGTGCAGCCAGTGCCCGGTCGGGAGGGAAGGGCGGTGGTGGTGGCGGCGCCGCGGACCACGGTGGAAGCCTGGATCGACCTGTTCGCCATCGCCGGCTCAAGCCTGCGCTACCTGCTGCCCTCCCAGGCCTGCCAGATGCTGGCCTTGCGTGAAGAACTTGACGCGATGGCCCCAGGCGATCTGCTTGGCGTGCTGCAGCCCACCAGCAGCGAATGCCTGCTCGACGTTTGGGTGGATGGGGCCCCCCACTTCCAGCGGCGGCTTCCCCTGGAGGCCACCCAGCTGGTGCCTGCCCTGCAACGCTGTCTGCAGTTCTGCCGTGATCAGTTCGGCATCACCCATGACCGGCTGCTGGTGAGCGACGAGCTGAGTGCCGCCGCAGCGGTGGAGCAGGAGACTGGCCTGGAGCTGGAACTTGTTGATCGGCAGGGTTTCGGCACCCTGGCGCTGGCAGGATTGGCTCAGGCGGCGTTGGCCCGATGAGCAGCGCCCCGTTCGATCTGTTGCGCGAGAAGCGCGAGGAGCTGGGCCTTCAGCAACCGGCGCTGGCCAGCCAGTCCGATCGCCAGACCATGCTCAAGGGCGCGGCGATCGGTACTGGCCTCATCGGCTTGTTGCTGGGTCTCACCGGTCTGGCGGTGCTGCGTGGCCTGTTCGTGGAGGCGGAGATCGATCGGCTCGCCAGGGTGGAGACAGAGGAGCAGCAGCTCCAGGGCAAGCTCACCGCCAGCGCCCAAGGCCTCCGGACCCTGGAGCAGAGCAACACGGCTCTGGTCAACGGATTGATCGGAACCCGCTCCTCCTCAGCCCTGATGCGGGATCTGCAACAGAGGGTGCCGCAGGGGATTCAGCTCACCGACGCCCTCCAGCAGAACGACCAGCAGCAGATGCTGCTCAAAGGACTGGCCAACGATCCGGAAGCCTTCGTTCGGATCAATGCCCTCCAGCTTGTTCTCGAACGTTCGCCCCTGGTCGACGCCGACAAGGGGGTGACCCTGATCAAGGCCGCCCGTGACCGGACGGCGACCAACAACAACAGGGTGTCGCCCGCCGTGGAGTTCGAGCTTCGCTTTGCATTCCGCGAGCCGATCCCTGCGGCGGCTGAAAAGGTCGTCCTCGAAGACCTGGGCGCCGAGGGCCTTTCCCGCCGCCTCGACCTGCTCCAGAAGGAGGGACTGCTGCCATGACCAATCTCCAGTCCTCCCAGTCCCATGAGGAGCAGATCCTGCGTCAGCGCATCCTGCTGGGTGTTCCGATCGGCGTGGGGGTCTTGATCGCTTCTGTGCTCAGCACAGGCTTGCTGGTGCCCCAGTTACTGCGTCTGCGTTCGGACTCCCAGCGGCTTGCCGAGCTCCAGATCCTGGAACAGAGGATCCCGCTGATCCGCCGCCAGCTCGATCAGACCGCCCTGGACAGGGACAAGGCCGAGCAGCAACAGCGCAAAATCCTGGCTCTGATTCAGGGCAGCGGCGAGTTTCTCACCTTTCTGAGCCAGATCGACCGCGAAGCCAGCCGCAACGGCGTGCAGCTCGAGCTCTATGAGCCGGTGGCGACCCGTGCGGCTGCTCAGCCAGATGGCCAGGCGGAAGGGGAGCAGGCCCCGCCGCCCGAGACACCGCTTGAACAGGCCGGCTTGACGGCGGAGCAGGTGCTGCTCAGCGCCAGGGGAAGCTATCCGCGGTTGCTCGGCTTTCTCCGGGCCGTCGAAAAGCTCAGCCTGCTGGCCATCCCCAGTGACTTCAGGATGGTTTTGGTCAACCCCGCAGCCGCCACGGGAGCCAATCAGCAGGGCCGCCTCCCACCCGGAACTCCTGCCGTGCCCGAGCTGAAGCTGCTGCTCACCTACTACAAGGTGCCCGAAGGAGGATTGAAGCCCCGGCCTGTCGAGGCTGCCGCCGATGCCCCTGAGGCGCCTCCGGCTCCCAGCGCTCCAGTACCTATTCCGCCGGCGCCGCCCGGGGTCGAGTAGGGCTCTAGCAGAGCAACACGGCAGGTTGACGTACTCACAGAGAAGCGAGTCGCTGCCGCATTTGCTACCGGTTTACTGGGATGGAGGCCTCCGTTTCTGTACAGCAGTGAACTGTATTCGCCTCCTGAACGCGCGTAGGCTCACGCTCTTCCAATCCCGCTTTAGGTGATGGTGGTGCTGCGCGGTACGCGTTTAGGGCCTGCCGCTGGAAAAACCTGCTGGCCATTGATCCTCGCATCTGGCTGTCTTACGCCTCTACTGCTCCAGACAGCGGCTGGGTCAGCTCCGAGGGTGCCATCGGCGGGCATGATCCCTCCAGCCGAGGAGCTGACTGGCGCTGTTCAGCTCAAGGTGCGGCGCCTGCCGGACACGGTGGAGCTGGTGATTGAAGGCACTGGGATCTCGCCCCAGCTGCAGCAGAATTCGGATGGTCCCGGATGGCAGGGCCAGCTGCTCACCGCTGAGCCCTCGGCCTTGATGGTGGGTCCCCAGCGTCTGTCGTTGCCGGAGGTGGGCTTCCAGGCGATCAACTTTGATGGCGGGGGCACCTCGTTCTCGATCAGCGTCACCCCCATGCCCGGGGTCACCCTGGGCAGGCCTGTGGTGAGTGCCGATGGGCGCTCCCTGATCCTCTCCTTCCCCTCGCCTGTGCCCCAGGCCTCGTTGCAGGTCAACAGCTTCAACCTGGCCAGCCCAGGCGCCGTGCCCTTGCCCACCTATGCGCCGCCCCTGCAGCCGAGGGCCGTGGCCCCACCCCTGGGTGACATGGCCGTGGGCACCATGACCCTGCGCAACCCCGGCTTCGTCAATGTCTCTGGTCCGCCGGTGACGATGACCCTCAAGAATGCGCCGGCCCGCGACGCGCTGATGGCCCTGGCCAGTCTGGGGGGTTACGGCTTTGCCTATGTCGATGAGCCCTCTGTCGCCGCGGCGCCCGGTGGAGCACCGCCCAATCAGAATAATCGACCCCTATCGATTGCCTTCCGCGGCGAGTCCTATGCCCGCGCCTTGAATACCACCCTCCTGGCAGCAGGCCTGCAGGGAAAGCTTGAGGGCAACATGATCCTGGCGGGTCCGAATGCCCTTTCGAAGAGCTTCGGCGCCCAGGTGTCGAAGGTGTATCGTCTCAACCAGGTGGGCCCAAATGCCGCTGCGGATTATCTGGCCAACCTGGGAGCCACGGTCACCAAGACCAACACCGTCACCACCTCGGTCACCCAGGGTGTGACCCAGGCCGATGCGATCTCCTCCGCCCCCAACGCCCAGACCACCCAGGCCAGTTCAATCACAACCGTGGAAGCCTTCGGCGCCACCACTGGCCCCCTCATCGGCCTGCGAGCCACCACTGATACGCGCCTCGGCACGATCACCATGGTGGGTGATCCATCCGTGGTGGCCATCGGTGAGCAGTACCTCAGACAGTTGGACCTCAGGCAACGTCAGGTTGCTTTGAATGTGAGGATTCTCGATGTTAATCTCGAGAATGAAGCCTCGATTGATAATTCCTTCGCTTTCCGATTCGGTAATAACTTCATCGTCAACGATAATGGCCAGCTGCTGGGGGCCTTCGGTCGTTTCTTGCCTCCCGGGGAGGCCGACTTCGCACAGACGGAAACCGTTACCCGTAACTCCTCCAACAGTCTTGCCATCACGCGGGGGCTGGGTAGGACTCTCACCAACAGCCAGCTACGGGATGTCAACCGGGCATTGTCAAGTGAAACCGGCTCACGCCTGGTTGAGCTGGACGGGCAGTTCATCGTGGAGCCGATTAACAATTCCACCAATCTCAGCTCCGACTCTCTGCAGAGAAATGTCAACAGGGTGCTCTCCCGCACCCTCGGACGCAATGTAGAAACATCCACTATCTCATCCTCAACCTTTACGGGCACCAGGAGGATCAACCCTGGTACCAACTACCCTGCGGATACGTTCTTTGATTTTGTCAGGGCCCAGATCGTCTCGGGTTCGACCAAGCTGCTGGCTAGCCCCACCCTGATCCTGCAGGAGAATCCTTCCTTGCTCAGGGAAGGGAATGAAATGTCCAGCGGCACGAATTCAGATGAAGTGCGGCAGGGCATCCGTGAATTTGGTGTTGATTCACCGATTGGGCGGCGCCGGGCCAATGAAGGCGTGGTGAGGGTAGGAACGAACGTGGTGACCAGCTACGAGACGGAAACTCCCGCCCAGGGCGGAAATGTGGTGTGCACCCCGGGGCTGGCGACCGCGGGGCTTGTGCTGGGAGCACGGGTGGAGAAGATTGATGACAACGGCTTCATCACCTTTGTACTTTCTCCGAGCGTTTCTGCCGTGACCGATCGCGAACCGGCTCCTGCAGGTTGTGGCTCGGATCTCAACATTCTCAGCATCCGAAGTCTGGATACCGGCGCCTTGCGGGTGCGCGATGGTCAGACACTCATTCTCACCGGTGTGATTTCAGACTTTGATCGCTCGGTGGTCAGCAAATGGCCGATTCTGGGGGATATTCCCTTGATCGGTCAGTTCTTCCGCAGCACTGGCAACCAAAAAGAAAAGCGTGAACTTGTGATCATGGTCACACCACGTATCATCAACGACGAAACGGGTGGCACGTTTGGCTATGGCTATCAGCCGGGTACCCGGCAAGGCCGTGAATTCCTCGGCAATGGAGACTTCTAATGGGCTGGTTTTACTTGCGGCGGTGCCATCCCTTCGAGGCTGACCTCTGCTCTTGCCTCTGATGATCCATCCGTTTTGAAGGCCCAACCATCCCCAGAATCATCCAGCCATCAGTCCTCTGTTGGCGAGGAAGCTGCAGAGCTTCTGGAGCAGGAGTTGGAGCGGGCCAAGGCTGAACTGGTGGAATACCAGACCCTGATTAACGAAATCCCCTCCATCTACGAGACGAAGTTTCGTCAGCAAGTTCAGCTCCTTGCCCTAGAAATCCGGCGGCTGCTTGAGGAGCGACGCTGCCTGTATCAGCAGCTCCCCGCCGGCCAGTTGTCCCTTGCTGAGAGCCCTGCGCCCCCTGCGGTCCCGTCCTCTCCAAGGCCTGAAGTCACAGCGGATGCTGCCCCAGCCAGGTCCGATCCGCTGCCTCCCAGGCGCACGCGGCGTTGGCGCATCGGCCTGCGCCGGCGCTGGAGATCGGCCACTCGGCGGTTGTCGCTGCGACAACAGTTGCCGCTGCTGATGACCACCACGACGGCAGTTGTCCTGCTGGTGGTGGGCGTCGACTCCCTGGGGCGTAGGGGCCAGGATGCCCTTAGCGCAGGGCCGTCCAGCGGGGGCAGGGTAGACAGCAAGCCTGCGAGCAACGTCCAGGCCGAAGGGGCGGACTCGGCCACTCCCAGCTCCAATGACCCGCCGGTAAGCCCAAAACCTGGCACGCAGGATCTACGGCTGAAAGCCGATGGACCCTGCTGGGTGGAGGTGGAGGCAGTGAGTGGACGGGTTGTTCTCGCTGAACTGCTCAACAAGGGCGATCTGCGCAGCTTTCCCCTGGGGACAGGCTTGCGGGTGCGGGCTGGCCGCCCTGATCATCTCGGGGTGGCGGCGGCTGGAGACGACGACTTCCGGCCACTCGCGGCGATCAACAATCTGGGCTGGAAGACCTTTTTGCCGGGCCAAGCCGGATCAGCCTCTGAACAGCCACTCCCTGGCGGGAAAAGCGAAGGATGAAAACTTGGCTGTGGGGGGAGTCTCACCTTCACGCTGGCCTCCTTGAGAGTGACATCTCGCCCGGCCCCGGACTTCACTTGTCGCTATCCGTCGCTGAAGACGGTGGCCTTGGCGTCACCATGTCGAACACCAGCGACCAGGCGATCACGGCTGACGCCCACACGGCGGTTCGCTGACGCCGACCCCACTGTCTCCAGCCAGCCAACGCGTGGACCGGCTCGCTTGCCGTGCAGCACCGTCGGTGACAACTTCCTGTTTGCTCCAGGGAGCTTCGGCGAGCTCTGAGCGCCAAGGAACGCCTGGCGTAGCTTCATCGGATTCGAGGTGTCTTCCCTTGGCAGCACAGCTACCCCGTCGCATCTGCTGCATCGGCGCTGGCTACGTGGGTGGACCCACCATGGCCGTGATCGCCGATCGCTGCCCGCAGATCGACGTGACTGTGGTGGACCTCAATGCCGAGCGGATCGCCCTCTGGAACCACGACGATCTCAGCCGCCTGCCGGTCTATGAGCCCGGTCTCGACGCCGTAGTGGCCCGCTGCCGCGGCCGCAATCTCCACTTCAGCACCGCCGTGGAGAAGGCCATCGCCGCCGCCGACATGGTGTTCCTCTCTGTCAACACCCCCACCAAGACGAGGGGCCTGGGCGCCGGTCAGGCCAGTGACCTCAAGTGGATCGAGGCCAGTGCCCGCACTGTGGCCAAGGCCGCCCGCGGCCACACGATCGTGGTGGAGAAGAGCACCCTGCCGGTGCGCACCGCCGAGGCCGTCAAGGCGATCCTCGGCTGCGCAGAGCCCGGCCAGAGCTTTGCGGTGCTCTCCAACCCCGAATTCCTCGCCGAGGGCTCGGCCGTGGCCGATCTCGAGGCCCCTGACCGGGTGCTGATCGGCGGTGAGGATCCCGAGGCGATCGAGGCCCTCGCCGCCATCTATGCCCACTGGGTGCCCCAGGAGCGCATCCTGCGCACCAACATCTGGAGCAGCGAACTGGGCAAGCTGGCCGCTAATGCCTTCCTTGCCCAGCGGGTGAGCTCGATCAACAGCATCGCCGCCTTCTGCGAGGCCAGCGGTGCTGACGTCATCGAGGTGGCCCGCGCCATCGGCAGCGACAGCCGTATCGGCTCCAAGTTCCTCAGGGCCGGCCCGGGTTTTGGCGGCAGCTGCTTCCAGAAGGACATCCTCAACCTGGTGTACCTCTGCCGCCACTACGGCCTGCAGGAGGTGGCCAGCTACTGGGAGCGGGTGGTGAGCCTCAACAGCTGGCAGCAGCACCGCATCGCCCGCCTGGTGGTTCAGCGCCTGTTCGGCACCGTCACCGGTAAACGCCTGGTGCTGCTTGGCTTTGCCTTCAAGGCCGACACCAACGACACCCGTGCCTCACCCGCCATCCAGATCGCCCGCGACCTGATTGAGGAGGGTGCCCAGCTGCAGATCCTCGATCCCAAGGTGAGCCCCGCCCAGATCGAGGCCGACCTCGGCCAGCCCCCCGGCGAGGGCGAGGCCAGCTGGGCGCCCTGTCGCGCCCTGGAGCAGGGCGCGACAGGAGCCGACGCCCTGCTGCTGCTCACCGAATGGCAGCAGTTCAGCCGGATCGACTGGGCCGCCACCGCCGCCCTGATGCGCCGTCCCGCCTGGCTCTTTGATGCCCGCGGCAGTGCTGATCAGCAGGCCGCTCGGGCAGCTGGGCTGAACGTCTGGCGCGTGGGGGAGGGCTGAGGCCATGGCGGAGACGCTGCAGCGCAACCTGATCACCGGCGGAGCCGGCTTTGTGGGCTCCCACCTGGTGGATCGGCTGATGGAGGCCGGCGAGGAGGTGATCTGCCTCGACAACTACTTCACGGGCCGCAAGGCCAACATCGCCCAGTGGATCGGCCATCCGCGTTTCGAGCTGCTGCGCCACGACGTGACCGAGCCGATCCGGCTGGAGGTGGACCGCATCTGGCATCTGGCCTGTCCAGCTCCGCCGGTGCACTACCAGCACAACCCGATCAAGACGGCCAAGACCAGTTTCCTGGGCACCTACAACATGCTGGGCCTGGCCCGGCGGGTGGGGGCGCGGCTGCTGCTGGCCTCCACCAGCGAGGTGTATGGCGATCCGGAAGTGCATCCCCAGCCGGAGAGCTACCGAGGCTGCGTCAACACGATCGGCCCGCGCAGCTGCTACGACGAGGGCAAGCGGGTGGCTGAGACCCTCTGCTTCGATTACCACCGCATGCACGGCACCGAGATTCGGGTGGCGCGCATCTTCAACACCTACGGGCCGCGCATGCTCCCCGATGACGGGCGTGTGGTGAGCAATTTCATTGTGCAGGCCCTGCGCGGCGAGCCGCTCACCCTCTATGGCGATGGCTCCCAGACCCGCTCGTTCTGTTTTGTGGATGACCTGGCGGAAGGCCTGATCCGCCTGATGAACGGCGCCTCCACGGGGCCGATCAACCTGGGCAACCCTGGCGAGTTCACGATTCGGCAGTTGGCTGAACAGGTGCGGGCTCGTATCAATCCAGCCCTGGAACTTGTCTGCCGACCGTTGCCCCAGGATGATCCCCTGCAGCGGCAGCCCGTGATTGATCTGGCCCGGCGAGAGCTGGGCTGGGAGCCCGGTGTGTCCCTTGAGCAGGGCCTCGAGCCCACAATCGCCTTCTTTCGCGCCAGCCTCCCCATGCCCATCCCATGACCACGGCTGTTCTGGTGACAGGGGCGGCTGGCTTCGTCGGCGGGGCCCTCTGCGAGCGCCTGCTGGCGCGGGGGGAGCAGGTGGTGGGCCTCGATAACCTCAGCCCCTACTACGACCCGGACCTCAAGCGGGCGCGGCTGACGCGGCTGGAGCCCTTTGCCGCCTCGGGCGCCTGGCGCTTCGTGGACGGGGCCATTGAGGAGGCCTCCCTGCTGAGCGCCCTGTTCGAGCGGGAGCGCTTTGACCGGGTGGTGCATCTGGCGGCCCAGGCCGGCGTGCGCCACTCGATCACCAACCCGGCGGCCTACATCCAGAGCAATCTGCTGGGCTTCTCCCAGGTGCTGGAGGCCTGCCGAGCGCAGCAGGTGGCCCACCTGGTGTATGCCTCCAGCAGCTCGGTGTATGGCGGTAACACCCAGCTTCCCTTCACGGAATCCCAGCCGGTGAACCACCCGGTGAGTCTCTACGCCGCCACCAAGAAGGCCAATGAACTGATGGCCCACAGCTACAGCCATCTCTACGGACTGCCGGCCACGGGATTGCGCCTGTTCACGGTCTATGGCCCCTGGGGACGGCCGGACATGGCGCCGATGCTGTTCGCCCGGGCGATCCTGGCCGGCGAGCCGATCCGGGTGTTCAAC
>NZ_JADEWP010000041.1:0-14931 GCF_015207535.1 Cyanobium sp. LEGE 06143
GGCTGAATCTACGGCTCAGATGTGGGTGCCGGAGCGCTGCCTTCCGCTGCAGGGGCGTTGTTGCGCAGGCCGTCCAGGGGGGATTCGGAGAAGAAGCGCACCAGCTCGGTGATCGAGCTGGCCTTCTCCATCACGGCCAGCAGGGCAGGAATGTTCACCTGCAGCTCCTGGGTGGGATAGGCCTCCAGGAAGGAGATGGCGGAGATGGAGCCATCACCATTGGCCAACCCCAGGATCAGGGCGGAGCGCAGGGCGGGAATCCCCTGGTTGGCGGCGCGCAGCGGAAACACCACCTGGGCCAGGCGCTCCAGCAGGGCCTCGCCGATGCGGGTGTTGAGCAGCCGGCTCACCAGGGTGATCGGCAGCGGCAGCGACTGGTTCAGCAGGGTCGCGACCTGTTCGGGGTTCTGGTTGCTGAAGCGCAGCACGTCGGCGAGCAGGCCTCTGGCCTCTCCGGTGCTGGCCAGGTGCTGCAGATCAGCCACCGGCAGGGAGCGTCGGAAGGCGCCGCTCACAAAGACGATGTTCTCAGCCGCCAGCAGGGCTGGGGACGACAGGCTCAGGCCCAGGCCCAGCAGGGCACCCAGAAGCCTTTGGCGAAGTGCTCTTGATGGCATGGCCCCAGCGTAGGAGTCAGGGCAACTGCGGTCAGCTCAGGCCATTTTCAGCGGAGCGGCCTGGGGCCTGGTGCGGCCTGGCAGGCCGGGAGGCACCATCACGTCGCGCACCAGCCTCACCACGCCCCGCTCCGCCAGCCCTCGGGCCACATCCAGGCCCATGCGCCGCAGCTCAGGCTCGCCCAGCACTCTGGGCAGGCGCTTCAGCAGCAGCTGGGGTTCGAAGCCGGGAACGGATTGCAGGATCGCCGCCAACTGACGCACCGGCTCAAGGTCGAGCAGGGGTTCCTCCGCCGTGGGGCTGAGCCGCTCTCGCACCCCGGGCGGTTGAAACCGGGGGGGCAGCCGCTGGCCCAGCCGCAGGGTGGCCTGCCAGGCCAGGCCATCGATGCGCTGCACGACGGCATCCACCAGTTGCTGGCGCAGCAGGCCGCCATGGGGTGAGAACAGAAAGTCGAGCACCTGATCGATCAGGCCGTCGAGATCGAGGCTGGCTCCCCGCGAGGCGCTGGCGATGAGATTGTCGAGCCGTTGCCAGCGGAAGATGTCACCATCGAAGAGCATCTCCTTGAGGCTGCTGCGCAGCTGGGGATCGGGATCCTCCATCAGCCGCCGGGCGAAGTAGGGGTAGGCGGCACCGAGAATTTTGAAGTCGGAATCCACGCTCAGAGCGATGCCTTCAAGGGTCACCAGCGAGCGGATGATCAGGGCGTAGTAGGGAGGAACCCGAAACGGGAACTTGTACATCACACCGGAGAGATCGTCGGTGACAGCCTTGAAATCCATACGGCTGACTCCCATCTCAATCGCCTGGCCGAACACGCCCTCAAAGGCGGGCACAATAGGCTCGAGATTGACATCCTCAGCCAGAAAACCAAGGCTGACAAAATCCTGGGAGAGCTTGCCGAAGTTTCGATTCACAAGATGCACCACGGCCTGAATCAGGCCGGTTCGAGCTTCCCGACTCACCGAACTCATCATGCCGAAATCCAGGTAGGCGAGGCGCCCGTCCGCCAGGGCCAACAGGTTGCCGGGATGGGGATCAGCGTGGAAGAAACCATGCTCCAGCAACTGCTGCAAGCTGCAGTTCACACCCACCTCAACCATGTCATCGGGGTCCATGCCGATGCTGCGCACCGCCTCCAGGTTGGTGAGCTTCACGCCGTCGATCCACTCCATCGTGAGCACCCTGCGGCTGGTGGCCTGGTGGTAGATGCGGGGTACTGCGATACGCGGATTGTGACGATGGAGCTTGGCGAAGCGCTCGGCATTGCTGGCTTCATTGCAGTAATCCATTTCCTCGAACACCCGCTGCCCGAGCTCGTCGATCAAGGCCACCAGATCGCTGCGGATCAGACCCACATTGCGGTTGATCCAGGCGGCAATATTGCGCACGATGTAGAGATCGAGCGTGATTTGCTCCCGCAGTCCAGGACGCTGCACTTTCACGGCCACGCGCTCACCGCTGTGCAGGGTGCCGCGGTGCACCTGGCCCAGGGACGCCGCCGAGATCGGCTCCCGTTCCAGCTGGGCGTAGATGGTGTGCACAGGAGCGCGGAGGTCGTCCTCGATGCAGGCCATGGCCAGGGCCGAGTCAAAGCCGGGCAGCTGATCCTGGAGCTGGGCCAGCTCCTCGAGCAACAGCGGCGGCACGATGTCGGGCCGGGTGGAGAGGGCCTGGCCGGCCTTGATGAAGGCTGGCCCCAGGGAGGCGATCAGGTCGGCGGCTTCACTGGCTCGGGAGCGGGCCACCTCAAGATTCCTCAGCCGTCCCAGCAGCCAGTCGATCCCCACCCCGGCCAGAAACAGGCCGATGGGCACAAGCGTCTGCAGCAGGCGCCGGATCAGCCGCTGGGGATGGCCGGCGTAGATGCGGCTGATCGTGGCCGGGTCGTAGGTGAGGAGCCCGGCGGCCTCGATGAAATCGCTGAGCTCGCCCGTGGATGCCGCCAGCCCCTCCGGGCCCGGTTCCGGGTCGGCCTGCACCGCCTGGCGCATGGCCGCTGCCGCCTGTTCGATGGCGGTGGGGGCAGGGCTGACCTCCGGGGCAGGGCCCGGTGGATCCGGCCGCACGCTCACCGGCTCGGTAGGCCCTTGCACCGTGTCCGGGCGACTGCTCACCATGGCCGCCGACTGCCGCGAATTCTGTCCCCCTTCTAAAGCACTGAACCAGCCGCTACGGTCGAGGCCTTCACTGGGTGCCGGCTCTTCGGTGCCATCCACGGAGGCTGCGTGCTCACGGCCCTGCGCCTGGAGAACATCGCCCTGATTGAGCAGCTCGAGCTTGGCTTCAGCTCCGGCCTCACCGTGCTCACCGGTGAAACCGGTGCCGGCAAGTCGATTCTGCTCGATGCCCTCGATGCCCTGCTGGGGGGTTCCCCTGGCGGCTCGGCCACGCGGCTGCTGCGCTCCGGCTCGACCCGGGCCCGCATCGAGGCCTGCTTTTCACTCTCCCCTCCCCTCGAGCTCTGGCTGGCGGCCCAGGAGCTGGAGGAGGCCGACGAGGACGAGATCGTGCTGGCCAGAGAGTGGCGCTGGAGCGAGGGGAGGCTCAGCAGCCGCCACCGGCTCAACGGTGTGGCCATCAACCGCTCCCAGTTGCAGGAGCTGCGCCCCCTGCTGCTCGACCTCACCGTGCAGGGCCAGACCCAGCAGCTGGCCCGTCCTGGTCAGCAACGGCGCTGGCTCGACCGTTTCGGCGGCCGGAGCCTGCAGCAGACCCTGGCGGCCGCAGCCACGGCCTGGCGTGACTGGAAGCAGGCCCTCGCGGCCCTGGAGCAGGCGCGGCAGGCCGCCGAGCAGCAGCAGCAACAGCGAGCGGGCCAGCAGGCGTGCCTGGCCGAGCTGGAGGCGGCTGGCCTCGAGGATCCAACCGAGCGCCAGAGCCTCGAGAGGGAACAGGACCGACTGGCCCATGGGGTGCGGCTGCAGGAGGGCGTGATGACCCTGCTGGGCCGGCTGCTCGAGGGCGCTGAGGGCGCCCCCTCCGTGCTGGATCACCTGGCGGCCTGTGAGCCGGAGTGGCAGGCGATGGAGCAGTGCGATGGCTCTCTCGCCGAGCTGCGCGGCCGGGCGGCGGAGCTGCTGCTGCTCACCCAGGAGCTGGTGCGTGACCTCGATCGCTATGGCGGTTTGCTGGAGAGTGATCCGGCCAGCCTGGCCACCCTCCAGAGCCGCATCCACGCGCTCAAGAGTCTCGAACGCCGCCATGGGCAGGATTTGGAGGGATTGATCGCCCTGCGCGATCGCCTGGGCGAACTGCTCTCCCCCTCGGGCCGGGGCAGCTCCCTGGAGGCGTTGGAGGCCCGGGAGCTGGAGGCGCGCCGCTGCCGCGATGCCGCCCACCGGGTGCTGAGCGAGGAACGGCGCCGGGCTGCGGCCAGCCTCGATGGCGAGATGCTCGAGGCCCTGCGGCCGATGGGGCTGGCCAACGTGCGCTTCAGCGCGGCGATTGAGGCCGCCGAACCCGGTGAGGCCGGTGCCGACCGCGTGCAGTTTCTGTTCTCTGCCAACCCGGGCCAGCCTCTGGCACCCCTGGCGGAGGTGGCCTCCGGGGGGGAGATGAGTCGTTTTCTGCTGGCGCTCAAAACCTGCCTGGCGGCGGCCGATGCCCACGTCACCCTGCTGTTCGATGAGATCGACAGCGGCGTCAGCGGCCGGGTCAGCGGTGCCATGGCCTCCCTGCTGCGGCGCCTGGCCCGCCAGCGGCAGGTGTTCTGCGTCACCCACCAACCCCTGGTCGCAGCGGCTGCAGACCACCACTTCCAGGTGTCCAAGGAGGTGGTGGCCGGCATGACCCACACCCGGGTGTCCCCCCTGCGGGACACTCAGGCCCGCCAGGCGGAACTGGCGGAACTGGCCGGCGGGGAGGGCGGTGAGGCCCGCAGTTACGCGGCGAGCCTGCTGCAGCAAGGCAGTGCCGCGCAGCGCGGCAGCGAAGGCTGAGGSCCCGRGTCGSCGCCCGCCTCTGGAAATTCTTTACATTTGTGCTTTGCCCGCCGGCCCCCATGCCCTGGACCGCCACTGACATCCCGGACCAGTCGGGTCGCGTTGCCCTGGTGACGGGTGCCAGCAGTGGCCTGGGCCTGGAGACGGCCCGGGCCCTGCTGGCCCGGGGGGCTCTGGTGGTGCTCGGTTGCCGTTCCAGTGCCCGGGCCGAGCGCGCCCGGCAGGAGTTGCTGCCCGCGGTGGCCGAGGGCGGGGCCGTGGACGTGCTCTGCCTTGACCTTGCCGATCTGCACGCCGTGGCCGCGGCGGCTGAGCAGCTGGGCGAGCGCTACGGCCGCCTGGATCTGCTGATCAACAACGCTGGCGTGATGGGCCTGCCCCGCAGCCTCAGCCACGATGGCTTCGAGCTCCACTTCGGCACCAATCACCTCGGCCACTTCGCCCTCACCCAGAGGCTGCTGCCGCTGATGCGGGCCCAGCGGGATGCCCGGGTGGTCACGGTCACCTCCGGTGCCCAGTACTTCGGTCGCATCGCCTTCGACGACCTGCAGGGCGAGCAGCACTACGACCGCTGGCAGGCCTACGGCCAGAGCAAGCTCGCCAACGTGATGTTTGCCCTCGAACTGCAGCAGCGGCTTGAGGCGGAGGGCTCGGAGGTGATCTCCCTGGCGGCCCACCCCGGCGTGGCCCGCACCAATCTGCAGCCTGCCTCGGTGGCGGCCAGTGGCTCGCTGATCGAGCCGCTGGCCTACCGGCTGATGGGCCCCCTGTTCCAGAGTGCGGCCATGGGCGCCCTCCCCCAGCTCTACGCCGCCACCGCGGCCGACGCCAGCCCTGGCGGCCACTACGGCCCCGACCAGTGGGGCGGCATGCGGGGCTGGCCCACGGCGGTTCGGGTGGCCCCGGCCGCCCTCGACGCCAGCCAGCGGCAGCGGCTGTGGCAGCGCAGCGAGGAGCTGGTGGCGGAGGTGATGCAGCGCAGTCCCGTCGTGGCCGCCACCTGAACCGGAGCTCCCCCATGGCACGCCTCGACCTGCTGGCCCCGGCCCTGGCGGCGTTGAGCGTGCTGGTGCTGGCCGGCTGCGGCCACGATGCCCGCCAGGCCCTCAGCCTTGAGGGTCGCTACCAGAGCCTGCGCCTGATGCAGTTTGCCGGCGTGCCTGACATCACCCCCGCCCAGGTGCAGGAGTGGCGCGCTGCAGGACGCCCCCTGGTGCTGGTGGATGTACGCGAACCGAGGGAGCGCAAGGTGTCCACCCTGCCCGGCGCCATCAGCCAGGAGGAGTTCGAGGCCAACCCCCAGCGCCACCGCTCCAGCCTGGTGGTGCCCTATTGCACGATCGGGCTGCGCAGTGGTCTGTACGGCCAGCAGCTGCAACAGCAGGGCTTCCAGGTGCGCAACCTGGCCGGCAGTGCCATGGCCTGGGCCCACGCCGAGCTGCTGTTCGAGCATCAGGGCCAGCCGACCCGGCGCCTGCACGTCTACAGCCCCGACTGGAACATGCTGCCCCGGGGCTACGAAGCGGTGGCTGACCGCTGAGGCCGCCGGCGTTGCGGCGAGGGCGTCGCTTCTAGAATCCGACGTTCTCCAGGCTGCCGCATGCCCCGTGCCAAGAGTGCCGCTACGGCCACCAAGCTGAACGAGAAGGCCGCACTCCAGGCGCTTCAGGGCGGCGGCACTCTGGAGGATGTGATCCGGGTGCGGGGCGCCCGCCAGCACAACCTCCGCAACGTCGATCTCACCATCCCGCGCAACCGCCTGGTGGTGTTCACCGGCGTGAGCGGCAGCGGCAAGAGCTCCCTGGCCTTCGACACGATCTTCGCCGAGGGCCAGCGCCGCTACGTGGAGAGCCTCTCCGCCTATGCACGCCAGTTCCTGGGCCAGGTGGACAAGCCCGATGTGGATGCCATCGAGGGCCTGTCACCGGCGATCTCGATCGACCAGAAATCCACCAGCCACAACCCCCGCTCCACGGTGGGCACGGTCACCGAGATCCAGGACTACCTGCGTCTGCTCTACGGCCGCGCCGGCGAACCCCACTGCCCGGAGTGCGACCGCTCGATCCGGCCTCAGTCGATCGACGAGATGGTGGACCAGATCCTGGCCCTGCCTGAAGGCACCCGCTACCAGCTGCTGGCGCCGGTGGTGCGGGGCAAGAAGGGCACCCACGTGAAGTTGCTGGGCGGTCTGGTGGCCGAGGGCTTTGCCCGGGTGCGCATCAACGGCGAAGTGCGCGAGCTGGCCGACAACATCGAGCTCGACAAGAACCACGCCCATCACATCGAGGTGGTGGTGGATCGCCTGGTGGCCCGCGAGGGCATCGAGGAGCGGCTCAACGACTCCCTGCGCACGGCCCTCAAGCGCGGCGATGGTCTGGCCCTGGTGGAGGTGGTGCCCAAGACCGGGGAGGAGCTGCCGGATGGGGTGGAGAGGGAACGGCTCTACTCGGAGAACTTCGCCTGCCCGGTGCACGGCGCCGTGATTGAGGAGCTCTCACCGCGGCTGTTCTCCTTCAACAGCCCCTATGGCGCCTGCCCCGACTGCCACGGCAKCGGCCATCTGCGCACGTTCACGGCCCAGCGGGTGATTCCCGATCCCTCCCTGCCGGTGTATGCCGCCGTGGCCCCCTGGGCCGAGAAGGACAACGCCTATTACTTCTCCCTGCTCTACTCCGTGGGGGAGGCCTTCGGCTTCGAGATCAAGACCCCCTGGAACCAGCTCAGCGAGGAGCAGCAGACGGTGCTGCTGCACGGCTCAAAGGAGCCGATTGCCATCCAGGCGGACAGCCGCTACCGCAAGGCCCAGGCCTATGAGCGGCCGTTCGAGGGGATCCTGCCGATCCTGGAGCGCCAGCTGCGTGACGCCAGCGGTGAGGCGGTGCGCCAGAAGCTGGAGAAATTCCTGGAACTGGTGCCCTGCGCCAGTTGCCATGGTCTGCGCCTGAAGCCCGAGGCCCTGGCGGTGAGGGTGGGGCCGTTCCGGATCCATGAGCTCACCAGCAGCAGCGTGGGGGAGAGCCTGCGCCGCATCGAGCAGCTGATGGGCGTTGGTGAGAGCGAGGGGGCGGAGCCGCTGCTCAGTCCGCGGCAGATCCAGATCGGCGATCTGGTGCTGCGGGAGATCCGCATGCGGCTGAAGTTCCTGCTCGATGTGGGGCTCGACTACCTCAGCCTCGATCGCCCGGCCATGACCCTCTCCGGGGGCGAGGCCCAGCGGATCCGTCTGGCCACCCAGATCGGTGCCGGTCTCACCGGGGTGCTCTATGTGCTGGATGAGCCCAGCATCGGCCTGCACCAACGGGACAACGACCGCCTGCTGGCCACCCTGCTGAAGCTGCGCGACCTCGGCAACACCCTGATCGTGGTGGAGCACGACGAGGACACGATCCGTGCCGCTGACCACCTCGTGGACATCGGCCCCGGCGCCGGTGTCCACGGCGGCAGGATCGTGGCGGAAGGCCAGCTCCAGGACCTGCTGGAGGCCCCCGATTCCCTCACCGGGGCCTACCTCAGTGGGCGCCGCGCGATTCCCACACCTGCCGAGCGCCGCCAGGGGGGCTCCCGCCGCATCGCTCTGGTGGGCTGCGAGCGCAACAACCTCGATGGTTTTTCCGTGGATGTGCCCCTGGGCCGGCTGGTGTGCGTCACCGGCGTGAGTGGCAGCGGCAAGAGCACCCTGGTGAACGAGCTGCTGCACCCCGCCCTGGAGCACAAGCTCGGCCTCAAGGTGCCGTTCCCCGCCGGCCTGGCCGAGTTGCGGGGCATCAAGGCGATCGACAAGGTGATCGTGATCGACCAGAGCCCGATCGGCCGCACGCCCCGCTCCAACCCGGCGACGTACACGGGCGCCTTCGATCCGATCCGCCAGGTGTTCGCCGCCACCGTGGAGGCCAAGGCCCGCGGCTATCAGGTGGGTCAGTTCAGCTTCAACGTCAAGGGTGGCCGCTGCGAGGCCTGCAGCGGCCAAGGTGTGAACGTGATCGAGATGAACTTCCTGCCTGATGTCTATGTGCAGTGCGACGTGTGCAAGGGCGCCCGCTACAACCGCGAGACCCTGCAGGTGACGTACAAGGGCCACACCATCGCCGAGGTGCTGCAGATGACGGTGGAGCAGGCCGCCGAGGTGTTCAGTGCCATCCCCCAGGCGGCCGATCGCCTGCGCACCCTGGTGGATGTGGGCCTGGGCTACGTGAAGCTGGGGCAGCCGGCCCCGACCCTTTCAGGGGGCGAGGCCCAGCGGGTGAAGCTGGCCACCGAGCTCTCGCGGCGGGCCACCGGCAAGACCCTCTATCTGATCGATGAGCCCACCACGGGTCTCAGCTTCTACGACGTGCACAAGCTGATGGAGGTGATGCAGCGGCTGGTGGACAAGGGCAACTCGATCCTGGTGATCGAGCACAACCTCGATGTGATCCGCTGCGCCGACTGGGTGATCGACCTCGGCCCAGAAGGCGGCGACCGCGGTGGCTCCATCGTGGCGTGCGGCACCCCGGAGCAGGTGGCGGAGCACCCCACCAGTCACACGGGGCACTACCTGCGCCATGTGCTGGCCCAGCATCCAGCCGAGGCCAGGGCGGCGTGAGCCGGGGCTGCCTGAGCCAGCCCCCGCTCAGTCAGCCCCGCTGCCACCACCAGATCTGTGGCAGGGTCAGGCCGCCTTCCCCACGGGTAGTGGTTTCCCCTAGGCTGGAGAGGATCACAAGTCGAGTCGATCAGCCATGCGCGCTCTGGTCAGATCACTGGCCGACAGCCTGATTCTCGATGCCCAGGCTGAGCTGCAACCGGCCCCCTGGGTCTACACCGCAGCGATACGCTCCTCTGCCGATCTGGTGGCCTCCCTCACTGGTATCGCCTGCCTGGCCCGTGAGCTCGGCTTCACCCGGGATCCGGAAACCCTCTACGCCGACGATGGCTGCAGTGCCAGCTACCACGTGGACCATGCCCAGCAGGCGATCAGTCTCGCGGTGACCTGCCATCCCCTGCGTGAGACCGTGTCCCTCGCTCTCAGCGGCGTCAGCCGCGACGACACCTATGCGAGTTTCCAGCAGGTGGAAGCGACCCTGTTCGGTTGCTGCTGAGGGGCTGCGGGAACGGCTCCCCAGGAGAGGATCGGCGAGGATGCTGCCTCCTGAACAGCATCAGGACTCCATCCAGCCCACCCTCAGGAATCATCTGACGGCTCCCCCCACCCCACGATGTTGCGCCGTTTTCTGCCAGCCCTTGCCTCCCTCCCCCTGCTGCTCGGGGCAGCCCCCGCCAGGGCCATCGACGAGGTGGTGCTGCAGCTGCCTTTGATCGACTTCGGTTTCACCGTGCGGCTCAGCGAATTCGAGAATCCAGAGCGTTTCTGGGCCGGCACCAGCGACCTGGCTGAACTGAACCGTGCCACCAATGGGGCCGTGGACAGGCAGATGCGGGCCATCTTCGACACGCCGTTGCCGGTGCAGACCCGCGACGTGGTGAGCCAGGCCGCCGGATCGCCCCTGCTTCAGCAGGTGTTGCTGGCAGCCTCGGCCCTCGGCCAGGTGGATGGACTGCCGCTCGACGCCTCCGGGGAGGAGCTCACCGAGGTGCTGAACCGGGCCAGCACCGACGGCCAGATCACCCTCTACACGCTGCTGCGGGCCATCCCCGGCGAGTCGGTCACCGTGGATCTCCCGGGCGCCGTGGCCAGTCTGCAGCGGCTGACCCGGCAGCAGAGCCAGGCCCGGGCCCTGGTGGAGAGCGTTCCACCGGCCAGCGTGGCGCCGGCACGCAGCGCCCCTGGATCCCGACCGGTGCGGCGCAGTGTGCGCACCATGGCCGCACCCCACCGCGACACGCCGCTGGAGGTGGTGCTCGTAGAGCCCAGCTCGGGGGCCAATGGCCGAGTGGTGGTGATCTCCCATGGCCTCTGGGACAGTCCTGAGGCCTTCGAGGGCTGGGCCTTCCATCTCGCCAGCCATGGCTACAGCGTGGCCCTGCCGAACCACCCCGGCAGCGACGCCACTCAGCAGAAGGCGATGCTCTCGGGCCAGACGCCCCCACCAGGGCCCGAAGAGCTGCGGCTGCGGCCCCTGGATGTCTCGGCGGTGATCGATGGCATGGAAGCCTCCAGGGTGGTGGTGCTGGGCCATTCCTGGGGGGCCACCACGGCCCTGCAGCTGGCCGGCACGCAACCCAGTTCCAGGTTGCTGCTGGAGCGCTGCGACGACCTCGGCGATCCGGACCGCAACATCAGCTGGGTGCTGCAGTGCAGCTTTCTCAGCTCCGCCGATCAGGCGAGTCTCGCGGATCCGCGGGTGATCGCGGTGATGGCGGTGAGTGCCCCCGCCAGCCTGCTCTTCGACTATGGCGCCGGGGCAGGGATGCAGGCCAGGGCCCTGGTGGTGACCGGCAGCCGTGACTGGGTGGTGCCGCCGGATCCGGAAGCACTGGATCTGGTCCCCCCGGTCCTGCGGTTCGGCCATCAGCTCGTGGCGGCCGACGGCGGCGATCACTTCAACCTGCGGGCTGAGGCTGGCGGCAACGGTGGTCCGCTGCGCGGCCTGGTGCTGGCCTGGAGCGATGCTGCCTTTGCGGCCGGTGCAGCGGCGAAGCCAGAGGTCCAGGCGCCCCCCCTGCTGGGGCCTGGAGGCTGGGGCAACACCGACATCCCGCTAATCCTGATGCCAACCCCCACCCCCTGAGGGGAGCCTGCTGGGCCCAGGCCGCGGAACCTAAAACGCAGGGTTGTCGTAGGCGCCCTGCCCGTTGGCGCTGCTGCGCTCTGAGAGGGTGTGGCTGGGGAAGTCGTCCAGGGTGTGGCTGGGCAAGTTGTCAACCGGGGCCGGGTAATTCACATTGCTATCGGGCATCCAGTAGCTCAGGTCGTTGTGCCAGAACAGGCGACCCGGCACCTGGGCTGAGGTCAGGCTTGGGGTGGCAGCCATGGCAGACACGAGCTGACCCATCTCGATCAGCGACAGGTCGGTCTGGATGTCATCGCCGGCGATCTCCGCCAGTTCCGGCACCCGGGAAAAGCCACTGGGTTGAATCAGCTTGCGAAACACCTCGGAGAGCACCAGTTTCTGCCGCTGCATCCGGCCCAGGTCGCCCAGTTCATCGTTCCGGTAGCGCAGGAAGCCCTCCAGGCTCTCGCCCCTGAGCAGCTGGGGTCCGGGATAGAGGTCGATGTAGAGGCCCTGGGCGTTGTCGATGTAGTACATCCGCTTGGGCACATCCACCTCGATGCCACCGAGCGCCTCGGCCAGGCGTTCCACGGCCCTCAGGTTCACCCGCAGGTAGCGCTGCACCGGGCGATCAAGCAGCCGCCCCAGCTCCCGCTTGGTGGTGTCGATGCCACCGAAGGCGTAGAGGGCGTTGGCCTTGATCACCCCCAGGTCCTCGGATTCCACGAAGGTGTCGCGAGGCACCTGGGTCAGCTGGGTGCTGTCATCCTTCACCTGCAGGATGAACATCACATCGGTGTTGTCGGCCACCCGGTCGGTGCCGAGCACCAACACCTGGCGGTTGCCATTGGCAAACGGGTTCACGATCGTGGCCAGCTGCTCCTTCGGAGCGTTCAGCCAGGGGCCCAGGGCCTGGCTCAGCAGCCCTGGCAGAGGTCCAGCCATCGCCACACCACAGGCGAGGCCCACGCTGAAGGGAATCAGCGGCAGCCTGCGGCGACGGCCAGGAGTGCCCTCCTTCGGCGTCCCAACGCCGCGGCTCCGCTGGCCAAGCACCGTGAGGCGGCCTGGTTCCCTGGCTTCGCTGTGTGGGGGAACCTGTTGGGCCTGGCTCATGATGCTCCTGTCGGGCGCACCATAAGGGGCCCAAGCCCGTTGCACCAGGGTCAGCCGGCCACAACGTTCACCTGGCTGGCGGCCCGGTCCGCGCCTTGGCGGGCCGCCTCCACACTGCTGCCGCGGGCCAGGGCCACCCCCATGCGGCGATGGGGACGCGCCGTGGGCTTGCCGAACAGCAGCACCTGGGTGCCTGGCTCCACCAGGGCTTGCGCCACTCCGGTGTAAGCCACGGCCTCCAGGTCGCGATCTGCCAGGATCACCCGGCTGGCCGCGGGCCCCAGGCTCTCGATCGCCGGGATCGGCAGCCCCAGCACGGCCCGCAGGTGCAGCTCGAATTCATTCAGGTTCTGCCCGATCAGGGTCACCAGGCCGGTGTCGTGGGGGCGGGGGGACAGCTCGGAGAACACCACCTCCACCTGTGCGGTGCCGTTCCCGTCCGCCTGGCGGCAGAGAAAGAACTCCACCCCGAACAGCCCGGCTCCCCCCAGGTTGTCGGTGACCCGCTGGGCCATGGCCGTCGCCTGGGCCAGGGCGCCTGCGCCGATGGCCGCGGGCTGCCAGCTGCACTGATAGTCGCCCCGTTCCTGGATGTGACCGATCGGAGGGCAGAACAGGGTGGGACCCTGCCACTGCTTCACGGTGAGCAGGGTGATCTCCAGCTCGAAGTGGAGAAACTCCTCCACGATCACCCTGGTGCCCGTGCCGCGTGCGCCGGCCTGGGCGGCGTCCCAGGCCGCCGCGATCTGCTCTGGCTCTCGCACCACGCTCTGCCCCTTGCCGGAGGAGCTCATCACCGGCTTCACCACCACGGGCCAGCCGAGCGGCTCGGCGGCGGCGGCCAGCTCCTCGGCGCTCTCGGCGTAGGCGAAGCGGGCCGTGCGCAGCCCCAGCTGCGTGGCGGCCAGATCGCGGATCCGGTCGCGGTTCATGGTSRWRRYCGWGGCCCTGGCCGTGGGAATCACGGTGATGCCCTCGGCCTCCAGCTCCGCCAGGGCGTCCACCGCCAGGGCCTCGATTTCCGGGATCACCAGATCCGGCCGGTGGGCGCGCACCACCCGGCGCAGGGCATCGGCGTCTGTCATCGCCACCACCTCGGCGTGGTCGGCCACCTGCATCGCCGGGGCGCCGGGATAGCGGTCCACCGCCACCACGCGGCAGCCCAGGCGCTGGGCCGCGATCGCCACCTCCTTGCCCAGTTCACCACTGCCGAGCAGCAGCACCGTGCGGGGGAAAGAGCTGGTCATGATCCTGCGGTGTGGGCTGGTGCCGATCCTCCCTTACCCGGCTGCCGCCCCCACCCTGCTAGAGAGAGCACCATCAGCGGCAGGGAGCCATGGGCAGCCTGATCGGATTCAGCACGGCGGCCGACACGGCTGATGGACTGGTGTTCGGCTGGGACATCACCACCTTCCAGAACGGTGCCCTGCTCTATCTGGGCCTGTCCTCCCTGGCCTTCGTGGTGGTGTGGGTGCTGGGCTACCTGCGCAGCCGCTGAATGGCTGTGGCTCAGGTGTCGTCGCCAGCGGCCTCCTCGCCGCTCCAGAGGGCAAGCTGGCGCACCGCCGGCTCTTCGCTCACAAAGCCATAGGCCTCAAACACGGCCGGATCGCTGTGGGTGATCCTCTGGCCTTCCGGCCCGAGCTGGAGGCAGAAGCCTTCGCGGGCCATGCGTCGCATCAGCAGGGCGGCCTCTTCGAAGCGGGCGGCCATCGCTTCGAGGCTGGCGCAGTCCGCCGTGAGACCACTCTCGTTCCAGATGAAATAGGCCATGCGACGGACGCCCGGGAAACAGCGGCATTCAGCGGGGTCAGGGCAGCAGCACCAGGGCCAAGACCACCAGTAGCAGGCTCGCGCCCCAGAAACGGATCACCACCTGCTCTTCCCCCAGCCCGCCCAGTTCGAAGTGGTGGTGCAGGGGAGCCATGCGCAACAGGCGTCGACCCTGGCCATCGGCACCCTTGGTGGCCTTGAACACCCACACCTGGGCGATCACCGAGAGCGATTCCGCCAGAAACACCCCTCCCATCAGCAGCAGGGGCCAGAGACTGTTGCTGAGCAGGGCGACGGCGCTGAGGGCCGCCCCCATGGCCAGGGAGCCGGTGTCGCCCATGAACAGCCTGGCCGGGTGGCGGTTGTGGGCGAGGAAGCCGAGCCAGCAGCCGGCCATGGCCACGCAGAAGGCCGCCAGCGCTGGATCCCCCTCGTGGCCGCGCAGCATCAGCTGCAGCCCCAGGCCGGTGAACACCACCGCACCGCAGCCGGCCGCCAGGCCGTCGAGGCCATCGGTGAGGTTCGTGGCGTTGCTCTCGGCCAGGAACACGAACAGGCCCAGGGGCCAGATCAGCAGCCCCAGGGGCAACAGCCAGCCCAGGGGCAGGGCCACGCTGATCGGCTCAGGGCCACCCAGCCACTGGCCCTGCCAGGTCCAGAGCAGGAACAGCACGGCCGCCCCCGCCTGGAGCAGCAGCTTCCCCCGGGGCTTGAGCCCGGTGTTGGTGCGGCGGGTGAGGCTGCGCCAGTCGTCGACCGCGCCGATCGCCATGTAGGCCAGGGTGATCGCCGCCACGGCCAGCAGGCGCGGATCGGCAGGGCTGATC
>NZ_JADEWP010000042.1:0-14597 GCF_015207535.1 Cyanobium sp. LEGE 06143
ACGCAGAGGAGAAGGCAAGACCGGGGTTTTCAGCAAGCTCCCTGTTCAGATGCTGCTGCTGCGAGGCCAGGGATGCGCTGACAGGGTTGCACTTCCAGGATTGAAATGCCAGGACCCAGATTTGAACTGGGGACACGGCGATTTTCAGTCGCCTGCTCTACCAACTGAGCTATCCCGGCCCGTCGCCTTGGCGACCCAGGGATCTTAGATCACGACCCCCGACGCTCTGGGGTGCGAGCCAGGCAGGCCAGGCCCAGGACGCGCCAGCCGGCGGTTTCGAGGGCTGCCGCGGCGTGACACGCCGTGGCTCCGGTGGTGAGGATGTCATCGAGCAGCATCAGCGGGCGCCGGCCACGGCGATCCCCCCGGGCTTGAATCGCGCAATGGAAGGCACCTTCCTGGTTGGCCCAGCGCAGCTCCCTGTTGAGGCGGTGCTGACCCAGCACAGGCCGGCTTCGGGCGAGCAGGGGCGCCTCGGGCCAGCGGAGTTGGCCCGAGAGCTGCTTCGCCAGCAAGGGCGGTAGGGGATTGGGCCGACTCTTCCAGCTGGGGATGGGAACGAGCAGGGGATGCTCCCTGCCCGGCGCCGGGCCTGAATCGCTCCGGAGTGCCTCCGCCAGTGTTCTCACCAGGGGCAGCAATCCCTGAGGCTGCAACTCACGGCGAAGCCCCAGCAGGTGGCGGCGCAGGGCACCGTCGTAGAGCCCGGCAGACCACCAGGCCAGGGGCTCGCTGCCGTGAAGGGGAGCTGCCTCCCGCTTCCAGGCCCCGGCGGCGCCCCCTGCTGGGCGGCTGGGGTCGCGCACCAGCCACTCCAGGGGCAGCAGTTCCCCCAGGCCAGCCCAGAACCCTGCAACCATCGCCCTACGGCTCGACACGGTTTCAGCTTTGCCCCATTGGCGTCAGCCTGGCGCCTGCTGGGGCATGGCCCGCAGCATCGCCACCAGGGTGCGGTGGGCGTCTTCGCTGTCGGTGAGGGTGTGGTCGAAGGCCACCTCAATGCTGCGGCCGTCCACGTCGAGCTGCATCGCTTCGGGCTGAACCGCGAGCATGCGGGCCTCGCTGGCGTCGGCCACCCCGCCGTAGTGGCGGGCATAGCTGAGCACCGCTTCAGCATGGTCGTCGTTCATGTGCTTGCAGATCCGATCGCTCACGGCGGCGGTGAGAGGGTCGGCGGCCATGGGGGTCAGGGCGGGTGATCTGATTCTGGGGCTTCTAGCCGGCGGCGAAGCGCTGCCACAGGAGCAGGCCCAGCCGGATGGCGCTGAAGCTCACGTAGCCCGCCAGCATCACGAACAGGCCCATGGAGATCCAGGTGCGCAGACGGTCGTTCATCGGAGTTCGGGAGTTGGCTTGAGGGTGGATGCAGCCAGTCTTGCCATGCCCAGGGCGGCTGACAGGCCAGGCCGGTTGAGCACGGGCACCCCGAGGCGCTGCTGGCGCAGGCGCCGCCACTGGGGATTGCGGGCGCCGCCGCCGAGGCTGATCACCCGCTGGATCGGGGGTGCCCCCAGGCTGGACAGCCGCTGCCAGCCGGCCTGCTCGATCGCCGCCAACCCCTCCAGCAGGGCCTGGAGGAAGTGCACATCACTCACGGGCCTGGGCCCCAGGATCGGCTCCAGGTCGGGGTCGTCCACGGGGAACCGCTCACCGCGCCCGGGCAGGGGCCGCAGCTCCAGGCCTGTGGGCCGTGAGGGGTCGATCTGGCGGCTCAGCTCGGCCAGTTGAGCCGGGCTGAAGAACTGGCCCAGCACGCCGGCGCCGCTGTTGGAGGCGCCTCCCACCAGCCAGCGGCCGGCCACCCGGTGGCAACTGAGGCCAGGGCCCTGCAGGGGCTGGCTGCAGAACTGCTTCAGCACCAGGGTGGTGCCCAGCACCGCCACTCCATCGCCGGGGCCTGGAGCGGCCGCGAGCACGGCGGCATTGGCGTCTGTGCTGCCGGCCACCACCTGGCAGCTGGCCGACAGGCCCAGGCTGTGGGCAGTGGCGGCGGCGAGGCGGCCGAGCACGCTGCCGCTGGCGCAGATCCTCGGCAGGGCTGGGCTCCAGGGCTGGAAGGCGATGGTGCCCTGCCAGCGCCAGTGCAGGGGATCCCAGCCCAGGCGAAGGTTGTTGGTGGCTTCGCCCCAGCGCCAGTCCGCCAGCAGCCAGCCCATCAGCCAGTCGGCCTGATGGCGCAGCAGCAGTTCAGCCCCGGGGGCCGGGGCGGCCTCCAGCAGCCGCAGGGCCCGGGCCAGGCTGCCGCTGGCACTGGCGGCGGGGGAGGCGGCCGCCCCATCGCTGGAGGCGTCTGCCCTGTCGTCGCCCTCACTCAGCTGCCGGGCTCTGCGGACCTGCTCGGGGCAGGCCGTGGCGTAGGAGAGGGCCTGGCCGAGGGCACCCTCCAGCAGGCTGCCGTCCCGGTGGCAGAGCAGCAGGGTGCCGGAGGTGCCGTCGATGGCGATGGCGCCCACGCTGGCGCGCAGCTCGGGCGACAGACGGGCGCAGAGGTCCACCAGGCCCTCGCGCCAGCTGGTGGGATCGCTGAAGGCAGCGGGATAGGCAGCGGCTTGCTCAACCAGCAGATCGCCGCTGGCGTTGCAAGCCGCCAGCCGCAGGCCGCTGCTGCCCAGGTCCAGGCCAAGGGCGCAGGGGCTGGGCACGCCAGCCATCCCGATTCGGCCGGCCAGGCTCAGGCCGCTGCGGCGACGGCGCTGCGATCGCCGCTGGGTGAACTGTCGCCCTGGCTGGCCTCCTTCAGGGTGGCGGCGATGCCGTCGACCTTCTCCCAGGGAAGGTTCAGATCGGTGCGCCCGAAGTGGCCGTAGGCCGCCACGTCCTGGTAGAAGCGGCCGCCGCGCTGCTGGGGAAGATCGCGCAACGCGAAGGTTTCGATGATGGCGCCTGGACGCAGGTCGAAATGTTCCTGCACCAGGGCGGTGAGGTCGGCATTGCTGAGGCTGCCGGTGCCGAAACTCTCCACCAGGATGCTCACCGGCCTGGCAACGCCGATGGCATAGCTCAGCTGCACTTCGACCTTGCGGGCCAGCCCAGCAGCCACCAGGGCCTTGGCCACATAGCGGGCGGCATAGGCAGCGGAGCGATCCACCTTGGTGGGGTCCTTGCCGGAGAAGGCGCCGCCGCCGTGGCGGGCATAGCCGCCATAGGTGTCAACAATGATCTTGCGCCCGGTGAGGCCCGCATCCCCCTGGGGGCCTCCCACCACGAACTTGCCGGTGGGGTTCACCAGGAAGCGGGTGGCTTCCCGGCTCGGCTTCAGGTCCAGATCGGCGGTGGCTGGCAGCACCACCTCGGTCCAGAGATCGGCGGCGATGCGCTCACGCAGCCCCTTCTCGTCGCTGATGCCCTCGATTTCAGGGATGTGCTGAGTGGAGATCAGGATCGTGTCGATGGCCACGGGAACGTCGTTCTCGTACACCACGCTCACCTGGGTTTTGCCATCCGGCAGCAGGTAGGGAAGGCTGCCGTCATGACGCACTGCCGCCAGCCGGCGGGCCAGACGGTGCGCCAGGCTGATCGGCAGGGGCATCAGTTCGGGCGTCTCGTTGCAGGCGTAGCCGAACATGATGCCTTGGTCGCCGGCGCCGATCTTGTCAAGCGGATCGCCGGCGTGGTCGTCGGCCTCATCGACGCCCTGGGCGATGTCGGGCGACTGCTGATCGAGGGCCACCAGCACGGCACAACTGTGGGAGTCGAAGCCGCCCGCTCTGGCACCGCTGTAGCCGATCCGGCTGATCACGTCCCGCACCAGGCTGTTGAAGTCCACCCGGGCCGTCGTGGTCACCTCGCCGGTGATCAGGCAGAGGCCGGTGTTGACCACCGTTTCGCAAGCGACCCGGGAGGCTGGATCCTGGTGCAGCAGGGCGTCAAGCACCGCGTCGCTCACCTGGTCACAGATCTTGTCGGGATGACCTTCGGTCACCGACTCCGAGGTGAACACATACCGGCTCATGGCATGGGGCCTTTGGGGGCACCAGCTTATGGCGTGATTGCGTCACCCTGGATCCCTCCTTCCCTCAGCTCAGCCCAGTGGCTGAGCTGAGGGAAGGAGGGATCCAGGGGAGGTGGGCTGCTCCAGCCCGCCAGGTAGCCCAGCACCACGCCGACGCCGGCGCTGCGGGCCATGCGCAGGTCGCTGTTGGCATCGCCGATCAGCGCGCAGCGATCCGGTTCCACCCCCAGGGCTTCGCAGAGGCCCAGCACGGCGGCGGGGTCGGGTTTGCGGGGGGTGTGCTCGGCGCTCCAGCTGGCCTGAAAGTGCGGTCGCATCCCCTGGCTCAGCAGAAAGGCCTCGATGCCGGCCTGGTCGTCGTTGCTGATCACGGCGCAGCGCAGCCCGGCTCCGGCCAGCCGCTGTACCAACCCGTGCAGCCCTGGGCTGGCTCCTGGAGGGCTGGCGCTGCCCTGGCCGTGCAGGTGGTCGGTGACGGTGAAGACCTCCTGGCTGAGCTCAAGCGCCTCCGGCCAACCGAGACCCACCTGGGTCAGGGCCGTGGCCGTGGAGATGAGGTTGTGCTCGCGGCAGGCCACGGCCGTGGTGCCGGCTGGATCGATGCCCTGGCCCCGCAACCCGTAGGCCTGCTCCAGCAGATCTCTGGCGCGGGATCCTTGCCTGGCATGCAGCGGGCCATGGCGCTCTTCCAGAAGCTTCAGCCCATGTGTCACCCGGGCCGTGGCCAGGGCATGGAGCATGGGCTCGCTGATCGAGAGGGTGCCGTCCTTGTCGAACAGCACGGCGTCCACCTCCCCGATCGGCTGACCCCTCAGCAGCAGCAGGGCCACGGTGGCTGGGCTCAGTCGACGGTGACACCCATGGGCTCGTTGTCCTCAGCCTGCTCAAGCAGCATCTGCTTGTAGCGGGCGGCCATCTCCTCCGCCTTGTCGAACACCTTCTGGGGGTCGGTGAGCATGTCGCCGGGTTCCGGCTCCAGGGCCTTGGTGGAGAGGGAGATGCGACCGCGCTCGGCATCGAGGTCGATGATCATCACCTTCATCTGGTCGTTCACATTCAGCACCGTGTGGGGCGTTTCGATGTGCTCGTGGCTGATCTCGGAGATGTGCAGCAGGCCACTCACGCCGCCGATGTCGATGAAGGCGCCGTAGGGCTTGATGCCGCGCACGGTGCCCAGCACCACTTCGCCCACCTCGAGGCGATTCATCTTGCGCTCCACCAGGGCGCGGCGATGGCTGAGCACCAGGCGGTTGCGCTCCTCGTCCACCTCCAGGAACTTGAGGGGCAGGAAATCGGCCACCAGCTCTTCCTTGGCCTTGCGGGTGCTGATGTGGCTGCCGGGGATGAAGCCCCGCAGGCCCTCCACCCGCACCAGGGCACCACCGCGGTTGGTGGCGAACACCTCGGAGTAGATGGTGGCGTCTTCCTTCTGCAGCTGGCGCACCCGCTCCCAGGCACGTTGGTACTCGATGCGGCGGATCGAGAGGGTGAGCTGGCCGTCCTCGTTCTCCTCGCTGAGGATGAAGAACTCGCGGATCTCGCCGGGCTCCAGCACATCGCTCAGACCCTCCACCCGGTTGATCGACACCTCCTGCAGGGGCATGAAGGCGGCCGTCTTGGCCCCGATGTCGATCATCGCGCCCTTGGATTCCAGGGCGAACACGGTGCCGTTGACGACGTCGCCAGGCTTGAAGTTGTAGTCGTACTTGCTGAGCAGGGCCGCGAACTCATCCAGCGTGAAGCCCACGCCGTCGAGGTCACGGGTGGCGGCGCGGCTGCTCGGGTCGTCAGCTGTCGGGACCTCTTCCGGAATGGCGAGGTCGAGATCGTCGGCCGCTTCAGCGGCAACGGCGAGATCGGCGGCCTCAGTGCTGCTGATGTCGGAAGGGGTCACGGTCATGGAGAAGTGGCGGTCTGCCCGAGGCAGGGTGAAGGGATCGACGCGCCCGCCCGCCAGCGGTGCGTCGCGATCCATCACTGTATCAACGGGGCCGGGAGGCCTAGCCGATCGCCGCCAGCTGCGTGCCCTTGCTGGCGCGGCGATTGAGGCGCTCGAGGGCGGCGACAAAATCGCTGATGCCCTGGAACTGCCGGTACACCGAGGCAAAGCGCACGTAGGCCACTTCGCTCATCTCGGCCAGTTGCTGCAACACCAGCTCGCCGATGTCGGCGCTGGTCACTTCCCGGCAGGAGCGCTGCTGCAGCTGCAGCTCGATCTCGTCCACCAACAGCTCCAGCCGTGCTGGCTCGAGTCCGGTTTTTTCACAGGCTCTCAGCAAGCCGTGCAGCAGCTTGGCGCGGTTGAAGGTTTCACGGCTGCCGTTGCGCTTCACCACGGTGATGGGCACCGTTTCCACCCGTTCATAGGTGGTGAAACGGAACGCACAGTTCAGACATTCGCGGCGTCGCCGCACGCTCCTGCCGGTGTCTGCGGCCCGTGATTCGAGCACCCGGCTGTCGGTGTGTTGGCAGGAGGGGCATTGCATCCCCGAAATTCCGCGCTGGGTTTGAGAAGTTTAAGCAGCCGATCCGCCCTTGAGAAGAGCTGAGCAGCAAAAAGCCCCTGACGGAGTCAGGGGCGAGGCCAGCTCGAAGGCTGATGAGATCAATGAAACCAGGGTCTATTTGCCAATCTTCGGCGGATCGCGGAAGGCGATCGCAAAGAAGAGGGTGGCCAGGGCCAGGGTCAGGATCAGGATGTAGGCGAAGCTCTCCATGGGGTGACTCCCGGGTCAGCTGAGGGTGGAGCCTGCCGGGGGCACGTAGCCCTCCGGCAGGCGGCGGGTCGACTTGTCGCCCAGCTTCTGGAACAGGCCGAACTCCACCTGGTCGCCCAGATCGGGATCGATCCCGGCGAACACGTCGCGGTAGAGGGTGCGGGCACCGTGCCAGATGTGGCCGAAGAAGAACAGCAGGGCGAAGGTGGCATGGCCGAAGGTGAACCAGCCGCGGGGTGAGCTGCGGAAGGTGCCGTCGGAGTTGTAGGTCTCGCGGTCGAACTCGAACGCCTCACCAAGCTGGGCCTTGCGGGCCAGCCGTTTCACAGCGGCCGGATCAGTGAAGGTCTGGCCGTTCAGGGCACCGCCATAGACGGTGGCGGTGATGCCGGTCTGCTCGAAGGAGTACTTGGCTTCAGCCCGGCGGAAGGGGATGTCGCCCCGTACGATGCCGTCCTGGTCTTCGAGCACGACGGGGAAGTTCTCGAAGAAGTTTGGCAGGCGGCGCACCTGCAGGTCGCGGCCCTCCTTGTCGGTGAAGGAGATGTGGCCGAGCCAGCCGGTGGGCAGGCCGTCGCCGTTCACCATCGGGCCCACACGGAACAGGCCGCCCTTGGCAGGGCTGTTGCCCACGTAGTCGTAGAAGGCGAGCTTCTCGGGGATGGAACCGTAGGCCTCCTCCATGGAGGCACCGTTGTCGAGGGCGGTCTGCACCCGACGGCTGATCTCAGCCTTGAAGTAGCTCTGGTCCCACTGGAAGCGGGTGGGGCCGAACAACTCCACCGGGGTGGCGGCAGCGCCGTACCACATGGTGCCGGCCACCACGAAGGCGGCAAAGAACACGGCGGCAATGGCCGAGGCCAGCACCGTTTCGATGTTGCCCATCCGCAGGGCCTTGTAGAGGCGTTCCGGCGGTCGGGTGGTGATGTGGAAGATGCCGGCGATGATGCCCACGATGCCGGCGGCGATGTGGTGGGCCACGATGCCGCCGGGGTTGAAGGGGTTGAAGCCCTCAGGTCCCCAGGAGGGCTGTACGGGCTCCAGATGCCCGGCAATGCCGTAGGCATCGCTCACCCACATCCCCGGGCCGAAGACGCCCGTGAGGTGGAAGGCGCCGAAGCCGAAGCAGCCGAGGCCGGCCAGCAGCAGGTGGATGCCGAAGATCTTCGGCAGGTCGAGGGCGGGTTCGCCGGTGCGGGGGTCCTGCCAGATCTCGAGATCCCAGAAGGTCCAGTGCCAGATGGCGGCCAGGAAGAGCAGGCCGCTGAAGATGATGTGGGCGGCGGCCACGCCCTCGAAGCTCCAGAAGCCAGGGTCCACCCCGGTTTCACCGGTGATGCTCCAGCCACCCCAGCTGCCGGTGACCCCAAGGCGGGCCATGAAGGGCATGACGAACATCCCCTGGCGCCACATGGGGTTGAGCACCGGGTCGGATGGATCGAAGATCGCAAGCTCATAGAGCGCCATGGAGCCGGCCCAGCCGGCCACCAGCGCGGTGTGCATGAGGTGCACGGCCAACAGTCGGCCCGGGTCGTTGATCACGACCGTGTGCACCCGATACCAGGGCAGTCCCATGGGGAGTCGTTCTGGGTGGGTTGGGCGATCGTAAGGGTGGGCACGCCTCCGGCGCGGCGCTGGTTACGGACCGCAACGGCGCGGCCCAGAATGGGGCCTGCTGCGCCAGCTCTGATGCCCGTGATCCGGTTCCTGCGAGAGGAGCGTGATGTGGAGTGCTACCCGGGCGAAAACCTCCGGGAGGTGGCTCTGCGCGAAGGGGTTCAGCTCTACGGGCTCAAGGGTGCCCTGGGCAACTGTGGTGGCTGCGGCCAGTGCATCACCTGCTTCGTGGAAGTCCCCGAGGGCCAGGCAACTCAGGCCCTCACGGGGCGCACCCCGGTGGAAGACCAGAAGCTCAAGCGCCGCCCGGGCAACTGGCGGCTGGCCTGCCAGACCCTGGTGCAGCAGTCGTKGGTGGTGATCACCCGGCCCCAGGTGGGTCTGGCCGACAAGGACCGCCGCCAGGCGGCCGCCATGGCCTCACCGCTGCCGCCTGGACCCACGACCTGGCCCGAGCCCCCTGCCGCCAGCCAGAAGGAGGCCGGCCCCGATCCGAAGCCCGATGGAGTGGACGTCGCCGCCGCAGACGCCGCCGACCTGGGCGCGGATCGCGGTGCAACGGCCGGTGAAGGCCCCTGAGAGGGGCCCGATCGCCGGTGATACCCTCCGGTGAAACCTCAGCTCATCCATGGAAACCAACGATCTCGGCTTTGTTGCCAGCCTGATGTTCGTGTTGGTTCCCACCGTGTTCCTGCTGGTGCTCTACATCCAGACCAGCAGCCGTCAGCGCGGCTGAACCTCCCGACTGCTGTCCTCAGGCCCCGCATGCCAACGGGGCCTCAGCACTTATCCCTGTTCCGGCTCCCGCACCAGCAGCACCGGTGCCGGTGCATGCACCCGGATGTAATCGCTCACGGAGCTGCCCAGCAGACGGTCGAGATCCACCAGAGCCTTGGCCACCACGGGGCGTCGATCCTGGGAGGCGATCACCACCAGATCGGCCTTGATGTCCTCGGCGGCGCTGCACACGGTGCGCCCCACGTCGCCGGTGCGATGCAGCGGTTGAAGCGTCACCCCCAGGCCCCGGGCCCGTTGTACGGCCCTATCCAGCACCTCATCGGCAGGTGAGCGCCCCCCCCGCGACGGGGTCAGATCCTGGCGGGTGACATGCACTCCGGTGAGGCTGCCGCCGGGAATCTCCCGCACCAGTTCGCAGGCCAGCTTGAGGGCGTCGTCGCCCACGCCGGTGCCGTCGATGGCCACCAGAAGCTTGTTCACATGGCGCACGTAGAGGTCGTCGCGCACCAGCAGCATCGGCCTGGTCGAGAGCTGGAACACGTACTGGCTGGCGCTGTTGCTGAGGATCGACTGCAGCCGGCTCAGGCCCCTCGACCCCATCACGATCAGATCGGCGTTGAGCTCCTCGGCCACCAGCAGCACGGTCTGTTTGGTGTCCCCCTGGCGAATGATCGTGTTCACTTCGCTGGGGTCAAGCTGCAGCCGGCCTACGGCGGCGGCCACGATGCCGGCGGCCTCCTGCCAGTGCTCCTGGAAATTGGCTCCCGCCTGCTCCGGCACCACGTGCAGGAGGTTGAGGCGTGCCTGGCGTACCACGGGGATGTCGCGGAGCATCCGCACCATTTCCTCGACGTGGCCTTTGCCGGAATCGGCGATCAGAACGTTGCGAAACACGGGTGCTGCGGTGGGCTTTCAGGCAGCCTATGGCGGTTTGCCGAGCACGAGGCTGCCGCCATGCAGACCTTGATAGAGCCCAACGCCTGGGTGCTCCAGCGCCGGGTTCTGCCCCAGCACACCGACCATGCCGGCGTGATGTGGCATGGCGCCTACGTGGCCTGGCTGGAGGAGGCGCGGGTGGAGGCCCTGGTGGCGGCTGGCCTGGCCTACAGCGCCCTTGCGGCCCGTGGGCTGGAACTGCCGGTGGTGGCCCTCTCGATCGATTACCGCCAGGCCCTGCGCCACGGCGACAGCGTGCGGCTGGCCAGCGTGGTGGAGGCGCGCCGAGGCGTGCGGATCCCCTGGCGCAGCTGGTTCCTGGCCCCTGATGGGAGGGTGGCGGCCACAGCCGCAGTGGAGCTGGTGTTGGTGGACGGGGCCGCGGGTCTGGCGCGGCGTGTGTGCCGCGGCCTGCCAGCCGATCTGGAGGTGGCGCTGGCGGCCCTGCGGCGAGGGCCGCCAGCGGCCTGAGGGCCTAGCATTGGTACAGATGTACTGATCGCCATGGGAACACTGGCCCGGTTGCCGCTTGGGCGCTCCGGCGAGGGTTCGCCATCGCAGCTGGGATCGCCCTCGCAGCAAGGATCGCCGTCGCGGCAAGGTCTTAGGGAGTACCTGCGAGCGGCTCGGGCCCTGGAGTCTTGCCGGGCAGAGCCGGCCTGGGGGCAGGCTCGACGGCGCTGGTGGTTGCTGTGGGCCTCATGCCCTGGCGTCGGCTGGGTGCGGCTGCGGGCGATCGAGGCGAGATTCGGCACCCTGGCCAGGGCCTGGGAGGCTCCTGCCGCCGCCTTTGCCGCGATGCCCGGGATAGGGGAGGCCTGGCTGGCCGGCCTGGAGGCGTTCCGGCGGCGCTGGGGGGCTGATCCGCTGGAGAGCGGGCGTCTGCCAGCAGACCGCAGGCTGCTGGTGCCGGGTGACCCCAGCTATCCCGAGGCGATGACGCAGCTGGAGCGCCCCCCGCTGGCGCTCCACTGGCGCGGGCGGGGCTCGCTCTGGCCTTGGCTCGCCAGGCGCAAGGGGGTGGCGGTGCTCGGCACGCGGCGGCCATCGCGCCATGGCCTGGCGATGGCCGAAGCCCTGGGGGCTGCGTTGGCGCGGGCGGGCTGGCCCGTGGTGAGCGGGCTGGCGGAGGGCATCGATGCGGCGGCCCACCGGGGTTGTCTGGCCGCAGGAGGCCTGCCGGTGGGGGTGCTGGGCACGCCGCTGGAGCGGGTCTACCCCCGCCACCACGGCGCCCTGCAGGGCCAGGTGGCGGCCCAGGGCCTGCTGCTGAGCGAGCAGCCTCCAGGAKCCGCTGTGCAGCGTGGCCACTTCGCCGCCCGCAATCGCCTCCAGGTGGCTCTCGCCCGGGCCGTGGTGCTGGTGGAGTGCCCCGAGCCCAGCGGGGCGCTGCACTCGGCGCGGTTGGCCTGGCAGGAGCMGCTGCCCCTGTGGGTGGTGCCCGCCGATGCCGCACGGCTCTCGGCCCGGGGCAGCAACCGCCTGCTCAGCCAGGGAGCCGCGGCCCTGCTCGAACCCGCCGACCTGATCCGCCAGCTGGGCCCTGGCCCGGCAGGTGGGTCGGCTGGGACGCGCGGGGTCGCCTCCCAGGCCCACCCCGAGGCGGCGCTGCTGCAAGCCCTGGAGGGAGGGGCCTCCCTGGAGCAGCTCTGCCTCACGTTTGACCAGAGCGCCGCCCAGCTCGCCGCTCGGCTGCTCAGCCTCGAGCTGGCCGGTGTGGTGCGCGCCGAGCCAGGCCTCCACTGGCGCCGCCTTTAGGCTGGGCCCATGCTGCGCGGCCTTGCCACTCAGAGCCCTTCCCGGCAGCAGCCCATGGGTGCGCCCTCCTGGATGGCCCACGACCTGCTCTCCTGGCGCCGCCGCTGTCTGGCCCAGGGAGGCCGCAGGGCCGATTTCGATTGGCTGCTGGATCTGGCTGGCGGTCTGCCCTGGAGCGAACTGCAGCGCCTGCATCTGGATCCGGCCCGTCCCGTGCAGCTGCTCTGCGGGGTGGCCAGCCTCGAAGCGCTGTGGCAGCGCCATCTGGCTGGCGGTGAGCCCCTGCAATACCTCCTGGGCCTCTGCCCCTGGCGCGACCTGGAGCTGAAGGTGGCGCCTGGCGTGCTCATCCCCCGCCAGGAGACCGAGCTCCTGGTGGAGCTGGCGGGCGGGCTGGTGGCCGTTCCGCCGGCCCTCTGGGCGGATCTCGGCACGGGCTCCGGTTGTGTGGCTGCGGCCCTGGCTGGCCTCTGGCCCGGCTCCAGCGGTCTGGCCGTGGACCTCAGCCCCGAGGCGCTGCGGCAGGCCGAAGCCAACCTCGAAACCGTGGGGGCGCTCTCCAGGGTGAGGCTGCTGCAGGGCCATTGGTGGGATCCCCTGCAGCCGTGGTGGGGCGCTCTGGGCCTGGTGCTGGCCAACCCGCCCTACATCCCCAGCGCCGTGTGGGCCGGCCTCGAACCTGGGGTGCGCGATCACGAGCCCCGCCTGGCCCTCGACGGCGGCCCCGATGGCCTCGGGTCCCTCCGCACCATCGCCCGGGGGGCCGCTCAGGCCCTCGCCCCCGGCGGCGTCCTGCTGCTGGAGCACCACCACGACCAGAGCGGGACGGTGCTGGGGTTGCTCCGCCAGGCGGGTCTGCAGCAGGTGCAGGCCCACCGGGATCTGGAGGGCGTGCTGCGCTTTGCCTCCGCCCGGAGGGCACTCCCATGACCTCAGCGCCCCAGCAGCACCAGGTGTGTCCCCCCCACGAGCTGGCCGCCCGGCTGCTGGCCGGTGAGGCAGGGCTGATGCCGACCGACACCCTGCCGGCGCTGGCGGCCCTGCCCCGCCATGCCGCTCAGATCTGGGAGCTGAAGCGCCGTCCCCAGGAGAAGCCCCTGATCCTGATGGGTGCCGGCCTCGAGCAGCTTCAGCCGCTGCTGGGGCTGGCCTGGAAGTCGGAGTGGCTGGCCCTGGCCGGCCGCGGCTGGCCCGGTGCCCTCACCCTGGTGCTGCCGGCCCAGGGGCCGCTGGCCGAGGCCCTCAACCCCGGCCGCGGCAGCCTGGGTCTGCGCATCCCGGCCTGTGCTGCGGCCCGGGAGCTGCTGCAGCTCACCGGCCCGCTGGCCACCACGAGTGCCAACCCCTCCGGTGAGCCTGCCGCCACCACGGCGGCCGAAGCTGCCGCCTTCTTCCCGCAGCTGGCCCTGCTGGGCCCGCTGCCCTGGCCGCCGGCCAGCGGGCAGGCCAGCACCGTTCTGGCCTGGGAGAGTGCCGGAGGATGGCAGCTGCTGCGCTCCGGCGCGGTGCCGTTCCCGCTGCCCGCGTCCTCCTCTCTGCCCTCCGCCTGAACACCTCCCCATGGCCGCCCTTCTCGTGCTCGTGGCGCTCACCATGGGGCTCTACAACTGGCTGAGCACCCCGCTCAACGGCCTGCTCAGCGGCCTCTTTCAGGCTGGTTGGCTGCCATTGCTGCCAGCTCTGGTGCTGATCTGGCTCCTGGCTGGGAAGCGCTGAACGGGGTTAGGTTCTGGCCTGCTGCCCAGGCCCATTGCGTCGTCCCGTCCGGCTCCTGGCTGTGCTTCTGGCCCTGCTCACCTGGGGGCTGACTCTGCTGGGCCATGGCAGCGCTCTGGCGGTGCGCGCCCAGAGCACCGGCACGGGAACTGAGCTGCGGGGCGTGTGGCTCACCGCCAACGACATGCCGGTGCTGCGCGATCGCCAGCGGATGACTGAGGCCGTTTCTCAGCTGGCGACCCTCCAGTTCAACACCCTCTATCCAGTGGTCTGGAACGGTGCCATCGCCTACTACCCCAGCCAGGTGGTGCAGGAGCGCCAGCTGCAGACCTTCACCTACCTGGGGCTCCAGGGCCAGGACGTGCTGGGCGAGCTGATTGCCGAGGGCAAGCGGCAGGGGCTGCTGGTGATTCCCTGGTTCGAATTCGGCTTCATGGCCCCCAAGGATTCGGTGCTGGCCCGCCGCCACCCCGACTGGCTCACCCGCAAGCAGGACGGCGGCATGACCTCGATCAGCGCCGCGGGGGAGGTGGCCTGGCTCAATCCCTTCCGGCCTGAGGTGCAGCAGCTGATCACCGACCTGGTGGTGGAGGTGGTGGGTCGCTACGGCGCCGATGGCATTCAGTTCGACGACCACATGAGCCTGCCGAAGGACTTCGGCTACGACCCCTTCACCCTGGCGCTCTACCGCAAGGAAACGGGCCGAGCCGCTCCGGCTAATCCGGCTGACGGGGCCTGGGTGAAGTGGCGCGCCGACAAGATCACCGCCTTCATGGAGCGGCTCRSCMMGKWKSNTNGMGGCGGGTGCGGCCCGGGGCTGTGATCTCGGTGGCGCCGAACTACTACGCCTTTGCCTACAAGCTGCAACTGCAGGACTGGCTCGCCTGGGTGCGCCGGGGGCTGGTGGATGAGCTGCTGGTGCAGATCTACCGCCCGGACCTGGAGGACTACCTGCCCCATCTGGGGAGGGCGGAGGTGATCGAGGCCAGGGCCAAGATTCCCACGGCAATCGCGATCATGAGCGGCCAGCGCAACCGCCCGGCCCCCCTGCCTCTGCTGGGGGAGAAGGTGCGGGCCAACCGCAGCCAGGGCTTCGGGGTGGCCTTCTTCTATTTCGAGAGCCTCTGGAATCTGGGGCCCGAGTCTCCCGAGCAGCGCAAGGC
>NZ_JADEWP010000048.1:0-14064 GCF_015207535.1 Cyanobium sp. LEGE 06143
CTCCTGAAACGGCCCGCGCCCCGCCGGCTGGCCCTGGCCCTGAGCCTGATGCTGGTAGCGGGCTGCGGTCCGCTGGCTCTGCCCTGGCCGTCCCCGGAAACGCAGGGAGGCGGCAGCGCGGCCAGCACCAGTGCCAGCACGGCCCTGACCCCGCCCCTGGACCATGCCCGCTACGCGGTGGTGCTGGAGCGCTTCGTCGACGGCAGCGGCCTGGTCAACTACACCGCCCTGCAGAAGGATCCCGGCGATCTGGAGGCCTACGTGGCCGAACTGGCTGCCGTGACCCCCGCCAGCTTCCAAGCCTGGGACGAACCCGAGCAGATCGCTTTCCTGCTCAATGCCTACAACGCCCTCACCCTGGAATCGATCATTGAGCAGAAGCCGCTGAAATCCAGCATCCGCGACATCCTCGGGGTGTGGAAGCTCAACCGCCACCAGGTGGCCGGCGAGTCGATGACCCTCGATCACTTGGAGCACGGCATCATGCGCAAGGACTACAACGAGCCCCGCATCCACGCGGGCCTGGTGTGTGCCGCGATCAGCTGCCCGCCCCTGCGGCGCGAGCCCTACGTGGGCTCCAGGCTCGATGAGCAGCTCGACGACCAGGTGCGGCTGTGGCTGGGCAGTCCCCAGGGGCTGGTGATCGATCAGGGCACCGGCACGGTGGCGATCTCGGCCATCTTCCAGTGGTTCGCGGAAGACTGGAACGCCTCCTACAGCACCGACAGCGGCTACGGCCGCCACACCAAACAGCGGCCCGTGCTGCACTTCATCAGCGGCTACGTCAGCCCCGCCGAGCAGGCCTACCTGCGCAAGGGTGACTACAACCTCACCACCCTCAACTACGACTGGTCGCTCAATGGCCAATGAACGGGGGCGCCGATGCGTCAGTTCACCGCGCTGATCGAGCAGCTCGATGGCTGCCCCGGAACGCTGGCCAAGGTGGAGGCCCTGCGGGTCTGGTTCGCCGCCGCCCCGGCGGCCGATGCCGCCTGGGCGCTGCACTGCCTGCTGGGCAAGCAGCGGCGGCGGCTGATCACCGGCCGCCGCCTGCGCCAGATCTGCCTGGAGGCCTCGAGCCTGCCGGAGTGGCTGTTCGACGACTGCCACGCCCAGGTGGGTGATTCGGCCGAGACGATCGCCCTGCTCTGGCGCCGGCAGCCCTGCCTGGAGGGTCACCCCCGGGGCGGCACCCCCCAAGCCTCCCTTCAGGAGTGGATGGAGGAGCGCCTGCCGGCCCTGGCGGCTCTCGAGGGCGAGGCCCAGGCCGAGGCTGTGCAGGCCCTCTGGCAGGGGCTGGAGCCCGATGAGCTGCTGGTGGTGAACAAGCTGCTCACGGGCGGCTTTCGCATCGGCGTGGGCMAGGGCCTGGTGCTGCGCGCCCTGGCCAGCCACAGCGGCCTGGAGACCTCCCTGCTGGCCCACAGGCTGATGGGTGGCTTCTCGCCTAGCGCCGAGGCCTGGACAGCCTTGCTCGCCCCCGACCGGGGCGACGAGCACCGCAGCAGCCGCCCCTATCCCTTCTTTCTGGCCTCACCTCTGGAGCTGCCGCCAGACCCCCAGCAGCCCCCCCTKCCCGGCGGCGCCGGCGCCTGGCTGGGGGAGTGGAAGTGGGACGGCATCCGCGGCCAGCTGATCCGCCGGGGCGACAACAGCCTGCTCTGGAGCCGCGGCGAGGAGCTGATCAACCCCGCCTTCCCCGAACTGATCGCCCTGGCGGACAGCCTGCCCCAGGGCACCGTGCTCGACGGCGAGATTCTGGTGTGGCAGGCGGAGGCGCAGCAGCCGGAAGCCTTTGCAGCCCTGCAGCGGCGCCTGGGCCGCAAGGCCCCGGGCCGAGCGCTCCTGGCCGCGTGCCCCGCCGTGTTCCAGGCCTACGACCTGCTGGAACTGGAGGGCCAGGACCTGCGCCAGCAACCGCTCAGCCAGCGCCGCGCCGCCCTGGAGTGGCTGATCCAGCAGCACCGGGCAGCGGCACACGCTGCCGCAGCCGGGCACCTGCGCCTCTCCCCCCAGCTGGCCCTGCAGCGCTGGGAGCAGCTGGAGCCGTTGCGGCATCAGGCCAGGGCCGCCGGCGCCGAGGGGCTGATGCTCAAGGCCCGCGACTCCCCCTACCGCTCCGGCCGCCGCCGCGGCAGCTGGTGGAAGCACAAGCTCGAGCCCTACCGCCTCGATGCCGTGCTGCTCTACGCCCAGGCCGGCAGCGGCCGCCGCGCCAATCTGTTCACCGATTACACCTTCGCCCTCTGGGACGACCCCGAGCCCGCTGCTGTGGGGCCCGCGGCTGCCGCAGTGGAGCAGCGGCGGCTGGTGAGCTTCGCCAAGGCCTACTCCGGCCTCGATGCCGCCGAGATCGCCAGCCTCGATCGCTGGATCCGCAGCCACACCCTGGAGCGCTTCGGACCGGTGCGGGCAGTGCAGCCGCTGCAGGTGTTCGAGCTGGCCTTCGAGGGTCTGCAGCCCTCGCGGCGCCACAAGAGCGGCATCGCCGTGCGCTTTCCGCGCATCAGCCGCTGGCGCCAGGACAAACCCGCCGCCGAGGCCGACAGCCTGGCCACGGCCCGGGCCCTGCTGAGCGCGCCGGCACGGGGATGAGACTTCGCGCTGCAGGGTCGTGATGGCAGGCCTCGCTAGCTTTGAAGCGGCGCTATCCCCTCACTGATCCAGCCGATGACCAGCCTCCAGCTGCAGTTGCTGTGCGCCTTGGGGTGGACGGTGACAGGGGTGATGCTCATCGGCGCCGGCCCTGGCGTCGACCGGCTGGCCACCTGAGTACGCCGCCGCGGTGAGCCCCTCCATGGCGGCGCAGCTGGCGCCGATCGAAGCCTGGTTCTGCCAGCAGGGCTGGCGGCCGATGCCCTTCCAGCGCCAGTGCTGGCGTGCCTACCTGCAGGGCCGCAGCGGCCTGATCCAGGTGCCCACCGGCTCCGGCAAGACCTATGCCGCCGTGATGGGCCCGATCGCCGCCATGCTGGCCGACCTCCAGGCGGGTGGCACCCCAGGCGTGCGCCTTCTCTATCTCACCCCGCTGCGGGCCCTCAGCCGCGACCTGGCCCTGGCGATCCAGGCCCCGATCACCGCCATGGGCTGGCCCCTGCGGGTGGCGATCCGCAATGGCGACACCCCCAGCAGTGAGCGCACCCGCCAGATCAGGCGGCCGCCGGAGATCCTGATCACCACGCCGGAATCCCTGTCGTTGCTGCTGGCCAGTGCCCACACCGAGGCGCTGTTCGGCCAGCTCCAGGCGGTGGTGCTCGATGAGTGGCACGAACTGATGGGGAGCAAACGAGGCAGCCAGAGTGAGCTCTGCCTCAGCTGGCTGCGGCAGCGCCGCCCGCAGCTGCGCACCTGGGCGATCAGCGCCACCATGGGCAACCTCGAGGATGCCGCCCGGGCGGCGGTGGGGGTGACGCCCCAGGAGCCGCTGCTGATCAGCGCCAGGGTGCGACGCGGCACGGCCATCCGCAGCCTGTTGCCCGATCAGATCGACGGCTTCCCCTGGGCCGGCCACCTGGGGCTGCGCATGCATGAGGAGCTGGTGGCGGGCCTGGATCCAGCCACCCCCACCCTGCTGTTCACCAACACCCGCAACCAGGCCGAGCGCTGGTACCAGTGCCTGCGCTTCGCCTGCCCCGAGATGGAGGGGGCCCTGGCCCTGCACCACAGCGCCATCGACCGCGCCGAGCGGGAGGCGATCGAAGCCGGCGTCAAGGCCGGCCAGCTCAGCTGGGTGGTGTGCACCAGTTCGCTGGATCTGGGGGTGGACTTCCAGCCCGTGGAGCGGGTGGTGCAGATCGGCAGCGCCAAGAACCTGGCCCGGCTGCTGCAGCGGGCCGGTCGCAGTGCCCATAAGCCCGGCGGCACCTCCCAGGTGCTGTTCATGCCCACCCACGCCCTGGAGCTGCTGGAGGTGAGCGCCATGCGGCGGGGCCTCGCCGAGGGTCTGGTGGAGGAGCGGCGGGCTCCGCAGGCCCCGCTCGATGTGCTGCTGCAGCACCTCACCAGCCTGGCCTGCGGCCCCGGTTTCCATCCCGAGCGGGAGCTGGCTGCGGTGCGCAGCGCCTGGAACTACCGCCACCTGAGTGAGGCCAGCTGGACCTGGTGTCTGCGCTTCCTGGAGCAGGGGGGCGACTGCCTCGGCGCCTACCCCCGCTTCCGCAAGCTCGAGCGCCAAGGGGCGGGGGAGGGCCTGCGGCTGGTAGTGAGCGAGCCCGCCATCGCCCGGCTGCACCGGCTCAACATCGGCACGATCACGGCAGACCGCGCCGTGACCGTGCGGGTGGTGCGCGGGGCCGTGCTCGGCCATGTGGAGGAGAGCTTCATCGGGCGCCTCAAGCCCGGCGATGTGTTCTTCTTCGCCGGGCGGCAGCTGGAGTTCGTGCGGCTGCGGGAGATGACGGCCCAGGTGAAAGCCACCACGCGCAAGAGCCAGGCGGTGCCGGCCTGGGCCGGCGGCCAGATGGCCCTCTCCGACCTGCTCAGCCACCACCTGCGCCAGGAGATGCACCGGGCGGCCTGCGCTCTTGAGGATCCCCAGGCGCCGCCCCTCGACACCCCTGAGCTGAAGGCCCTCGAACCGCTGCTGCGCCGCCAGGCCGACCTCTCCGCCCTGCCGCGCCAGGACCAGTTCCTGGTGGAGTTCTGCAGCAGCCGCGAGGGCCGCCATCTCTACGCCTACCCCTTCGAGGGGCGCTTCGTGCATGAGGGCATCGGCTTTCTGTGGGCCTGGCGCCTGGCCCGCCATGCCCCCAGCACGATCACCGTGTCGGTGAACGACTACGGCTTCGAGCTGCTGGCACCCCGCGGCTATCGGTTCGAGGAGCTGTTCGAGCAGCACGCCGATGAGCTGCTGGACGAGGGCGAGCTCGAGGCCCATCTGGAGCAGGCCCTGAACGTTTCAGAGCTGAGCCGGCGGCGCTTCCGGGCCATTGCCCAGATCAGCGGCCTGGTGCTGAACGGCTATCCGGGCCAGGGCCGCAGCGGCGGCCAGCTGCAGATCAGCGCCGCCCTGCTGTTCGATGTTTTCCAGCGCCATGAACCCGGCAACCTGCTGCTCGCCCAGGCCCATGCCGAGGTGCTGCAGCAGCAGCTGGAGCTGCCCCGCATCGCGGCGGCGCTGCGGCGGCTGATGGGCTGCCGGCTGCTGCTGCAGCGCACCCCGAGGCCCGGGCCCCTGGCCTTCCCCCTGCTGGCGGAGCGGCTCAACAGCCGACTCAGCACCGAATCCTTGCTCAGCCGGCTGCAGCGCCTGCGGGAGCAGGCCGAACGCCTGGAGGCCTGCTGAGCATGGACGCCGCTGCAGCTCAGGCCTGCTCGAGTTTCTTGACGATGAAGGCCATCAATCCCAGCGAAGCGGCCAGGGCAATCAGCAGGGCCAGGGTCATGGAGCAGCAGGCAACTGAGGGGGATTATCGCCGGGTGTTCGTCTACGGAACGCTGCAGCGGGGGCTGGTGAACCATGGCTGGCTGGCGGAGAGCCCCTTCCTGGGAAACGACAGCCTGCCCGGCGCCTGGCTCCACGACCTGGGCCCCTTCCCGATGGCGGTGCCCGACCCCTCCGGCGACGCCGGGGCGCTGGTGCATGGAGAGCTGTTCGCCATCACCGAGGTCACCCTGGTGCAGCTCGATCGCCTGGAGGGCGCCCCGAGGCTCTACCAGCGCCACTGGCTACCCCTGCTGTCAGGCGCCAGCGCCTGGGTGTATCTGGGCCGCGCGCCACAGGTGCGTCACTCCCCCAGGCTCCTGGACGGCCGCTGGCGGGGCCGCCGCCGCTGAGGCACGCCGGCGGGCCTCCTACAGAGCCACCAGCCAGCGCCCACTGGCCGCCAGCAGCAGCAGGCCGGATCCCGCCAAGGCCAGGCCCAGGCGGCCGGGCTGCAGCAGGCGCAGCACCAGCGGCAGGCAGGCCAGGGCGCCCACCAGCACGCTGAGGCTCTGGCAGAACGCCAGCACGTGGGGATCGGCGCTCCAGTAGGGCAGGCCGTCGATCCAGATCTGAACGCCGCTGAGGGACGAGCCCAGCCCAGCCGCAGTCACGGGCAGGAGGCGTCCGGCCTCGAGCAGGCCATGGGGCAGGTGGCGCGCCAGCAGCAGACCCCAGAGCAGGGGCAACAGGGCATAGGGCACCAGGCGCCAGCGCTCACGGCTCAGCAGCAGCCGCAGGGGCAGCAGCAGCAGGGCGGGCAGCGCCAGAGCCAGGGCCGCCACGGCCATGCGGATCAGCAGGTCACCGCTGTGCAGGGAAACCGGTGCCCAGGGCAACCAGCCCAGCAGCCGCTGCCAGTGGTTGAGGCACACCCCACCCGCTAGCACCAGGATCAGGGCAGCCTCGCCGGCCGGGGGATCCATGGTCCGCTGCAGATCGGCGGCCGGCGGCCGCAGCCGCAGCTGCACCGAGCGATGGGGACAGGCCTGCGCGCAGGTGAGGCAGAGCACGCAGTTGCGGTTGTCGCTGAGGTGGGCGGGGTGGGTGCCAAGCGGACAACCCTCGCTGGCCAGGCCCTCCCCCTCCGCCGGGCCGCCCTTGAAACAGGCGTAGCTGCTGCAGCTGCCGCTGCAGGTGCCCGCCTGGGCCCGCAACTCCAGGATCGAGAGCTTGGCGAACAGGCCGTTCATCCCCCCCACCGGGCAGAGGTAGCGGCACCAGAAGCGCTTCTCGAACGCCAGCGAACCCAGCACAGCCCCAGCGGTGATCACCAGCAGCAGGGCGCTGCTCAGCCAGGCCGTGTTCTCGAGGTTGCCCAGCTCCTCCCACACCAGGATCGCCGCGAATCCGGCCGCCAGCAGGGGCGCCGCCCAGCGGTCGGTGTCGCCGCGGGGCCAGGGGCGAGGCTGCCAGCCCAGCCAGCGCGCCAGCCGCTGCGTGATCTCGCCCCACACCATGAACGGGCAGAAGGAACACCAGAGGCGCCCCACCAGGGGATAGCCCAGCAGGATCAGGGGCCACCACCAGGCCCAGAAGAGGTTCAGGGCGCCGTTGTGCTGGCGGTCCTGGGGGCCGAACCACAGCCACAGGTTCACCAGCACGAAGACCCAGCTCACCAGGCCGAACAGCAGCGTGTTCCAGAGCCGTGGCGAGCGCATCAGGTTGCGCAGGCCGGGCTTCCAGCGCCAGAGGTCGAAGCGCAGCCGGGAGGGCCGGCTCAGCGTCCAGAACACGTCCTCGGGTAGGCACGGGCCCGCGGCGGCCCTCGCCATCGGCGCACCCCCCCCCTGGCGCCGGGCCTGCTGCAGGGCCCTGGCCACCAGGGCGTCCAGCTCCCGCAGGTTGTTGGGGAAGTCGTAGGCCTGGAGCCGCTTCACCACCGCCTCGCTCACCCTGGGGGCGGCAGTCCAGCCAAGCCCGGGGGATCTCAGCCGCACGATATAGCGCAACCACTCACCCAGGTCCTGGCGCCGCACCCGCAGCGGCGGCACGCGGATCACCTGGCACAGCCCATCGAGCTGGGGCTGGGCGCACTCCGCCGTGAACAGAAGCCGCCCGCGGAACTGACGCCACGGGCCATTCCCACCGGGGGCCCGCCAGCGCCCCGTGGCGGCCAGCTCCAGGAGGGCCGGCAGCAGGGCCTCTGGCACCTGGTCCACCTGGTCAATGAGCAGGGAGCCTTCCCCGAGGGAATCCAGCAGGGAGCCGACGCCGTCGCTGCCGGAGGGGCCGAACAGGTTGGCCCCATCGCCGCGCAGGCTGGCCCCGGCGAGACGCACCAGCAGCCGGCGCCGGCATGGCGAACCGAAGTGAATCAGGGCGGCGATGTTGTCCTTCTCCAGCCCGGGCTCGCCGCTCACCAGCACAGCCTTCCTGGCCGGGTCTGCAGCCGCCTGGCGAATCTGCTCCCTCAGGCGAGAGGCATAGCGACTGCTGCCCACAACCCCACGCCGGGCACGCCCCACCAGAAAGGGTGCCAGCTTGAGATAGGCGGCTGAGGGATCAGAAGCTGGGGTTGGGCTAGCAGACACTGCTCTGACGGCAACGGCAATTCAGTCAGCCCGGCCGCTGCTGCGACAAAGCTTGGTGAGTGGATTAATTCACACTGAGAAAGTGTTGTCGGAAGCCAGTCATGGCAGGGTTAAAGATCCTTCTACCACCCAGCCTGAACCACCGAGTTCCGGGCAAAGCTCTAATGTTGAGCGTGAGGATGCTGCGTTTGTCACTCATCCTGAACACGCTTGTTTTACAAGGCTAGTCCAGTTGCCGCTGAACTCCCCAGGCGTGGCGCTAATGAGTTGAACTTCTTGACTCATCTGGTGCCAAGATGCAAGTGATTGCGCTCATTCAAGGCCTCGATGCCCCCATCATCCTGTTCTGCGGCCCACAACCCCACGCCGCAGCTTGATGGCAGCACAGTCAGCTTTCACTGGCAGGGCCAGGTCCTTGAGCTCCTGGGCGGCCGCGCCGCCTGGGATCCGCAGCGGCGCGTGCTGCTGCTGGCCGACCTGCACCTCGGCAAGGCCGAGAGCTTCCAGGCCCACGGCATCCCCCTGCCCAGCGATGGCGATGCCGCCACCCTGAACGCCCTGCTGGCCCTGGCGCATCCACTGCGGCCCAGCCGGGTGGTGGTGCTGGGCGATCTGATCCACAGCCGCCTGGGGCTCACCGCTGAGCTGCGGGCCAAGCTGGCGGCCCTGCCGGAGCTGCTCGGCTGCCCTCTGCACCTGGTGGGCGGCAACCATGAGCGCGGCAGCTGGATCGATGGCCTGCCTCAGGAACCCTCCCAGGCGCTGGGCCCCTGGTGGCTCAGTCACAGCCCTGAATCCAGCCCCGGCCACCTCAACCTCTGCGGCCACCTGCACCCGGTGGCCCTGGTGGGCCGCGGCGCGGACCGCCTGCGGCTGCCCTGCTTCAGCTACTGCGCCAGCCAGGAGCGCCTGGCCCTGCCGGCCTTCGGCGCCCTCACCGGCGGCCACCCCACGGCCCCGGGCGAACGGCGCTGGCTGGTGGCCGACGGCCAGGTACTCGCCTGGGACGGCTGAACGGGGGGCCAGCAAGCGCTGCCCGTTCATGGGTGTAGATCATTGTGGGCTTCTCACGCCGTGTCTTCAGCCTGGCTAGGGGGCCTTGGGATTCCATCCCTTAGCAAGGGAAGGCAACGGTGGGACCGGGAGCAGAGGGGCAAATCTTGAAAGCAGCTTCGGTGCTGCGTGCCATAAGCCGCGTCAGATGGTGGGCTGCATGGCGGGGCCAACATCAGTCCTGGCATCAACAGGCAGAATCCCAGCCCGACGCCTGGTAGCTGCTTGCGCCCTGCTGACCAGACCAATTCGCCGGGGATGCCGGTGATTTGTGCTCCAGCAGCAGCTCCAGCTGACGGTCTTGACGCTCCAGCACAACCATGAATCCCGCCGCCATGATGCTGAGCACCGCCAGCCAGGCCAGCGACGTCCCGGCCACTAGCTTCCAGTGGTTGATCGTCCGTCCTGGCGACCGCAATGGCTTGGCAGGGGGAGTACTGCGGCCTGAGCTGGGTTGATCGGCCTTCCAGATCCAACAGCACCTTCAGCAGTGCCTCCAGGGTCACGAGGACCATGGAGGAAGACGGTTCAGCACAATTGGCCTGAGCCGCCAGGAACCTCTCACGCTTGGTGCGCTTCTTGGCCGTCGTCTGCTCGTAATCACCGAATCCGAGCTGCCTGCTGCCCATGAACCCAGTCCGAGCCTGCGATTACAGGGGTATTCTCGCGCGGATGGCTCGGGTTTTCCAGAGCCTCCTTAGTGGTGAGTCCGCAGACATCACCTTATTGGGTGAGGTGGCAGCCACCGGATGGGTGATGGCACTGATGCTCCATCGGGCCGGGGTCAACACGTGTGTTCGATCAGGTTAAACACCGTCAGCGGGCCTCGACCTTTGAAGAGGAGCTGGATGGTCATCGCGGCGAGAGATTCGAGCTGACTCGCGTATTCGATCCCACCGACATCCCACGCGCCGCCGCCCATGTGCGTGACCCATCGTTCAACGACCGCTTTGGCGTTGGCGTCGTTGCCGCAGATCGGAAAGACAAACGGTCGGTTGTCGTGCGGCCGCATGGGGTCCAGCGTCCATACCTCCGCTTGAGCGGTGTTGAACGCCTTGACGACGGTCGCATCGGGGAGGGCCGCCTGGATCGCCTCTGCGAGCGACAGCGATCCGGCGCTGGGCTTGCCGTGGTCGTCGTAGGTGCCGAGCGTGAAGTCACCGTCGGCGTAGCGCGGGAGTGGGTTGTTGACGTCAATCACGATGCGACCGGCGAAGGCCGACGGGCCGCCCGCAGTAGCGATGGCGTCAAACACGGCGTGGTGTGGGGTGGCCAGCACGACGGCGTCCGCATCCGCGACGGCCTCGGCCATGGTCGCCACCGACTTGCACGCGCTTCCCAGCTCTTGGGCCAGGGCCTCGGCTTTCGTAGGATCACGTCCGGCCACCGTCACCTCGGTGTCCTTCATCGTGACGAAACGACCGCCGAGGGCTTTCGCCATGTTGCCGTAGCCGAGGAAGGCAATGTTCATCGTGGATGATCCGTGGGTGTGCTGGGGTACGAGTCCGGTTAGGCGTGAACAGGACGGTGGCCGCCCACCATGCCACCGTCAATCAACAGATCCTCCCCACTATTATACGAGGCCTCGTCGGAGAGCAGGAAGGTCACGGGGTACGCGATCGCTTTGCCAGTGCCCCACCGACCCAGCGATACTTCCTTCGCCATCCGCTGCACATCGGTGTCGTCCATGTCAATCTTCTCGACGATGGGCGTGCGGATGTAGCCGGGGCTGACCGAGTTGACGCGGATCCGCCGTTCGGCCAACTCGTGGGACAGCGTGCGGGCGAGACTGAGCACTGCGGCCTTGGTGGCGGAATAGAGGTGGGCTCCGAGCAAACCACGGTGTGCGGTCCACGACGCGTTGAGCACGATCGAGCCGCCGTCCGCGAGATGGGGCAGCGTCTTCTGCATGACGAAAAACAAGCCGCGGAAGTTGATGTTCACCAGCTGGTCGAAGTCGGCCTCCGTCAGCTCGGCGGTGGGTTTGAAGATACCAATACCGGCGTTTGCGAAGAGGCCGTGGACCTCGCCGAATCGCTAAACGGTCTGCTCGAGTAGGCGGTCGACGTCGTCGAGTTTTGCGGCATCGCTGTTGATGCCTAGCAGGCGCTGCGCTCTGGAGGGGGCGCCTTGGGTGGGTTGCTCCACGGCTTCGTCGAGCGTCCGCAGGGTTCGGCCGGTCACGACCACCTGGGCTCCACCATCAAGCAGTAGCTGTGCGGTGTCCAATCCCATGCCGCTCGTGCCGCCAGTCACGATGATGATTTTACTTTCGAAGTTCATAAACCCAAGCTGCATAAAACAAGTTTGTCACCCGGTTTCGACTCGGTCAAGGCGAAACTGACCAAACCGGTTGAGATTCGACTCAGGCTTCCCAGGGCAATTCGGGCTGGTCATGATCTTCGCGGTCTTGGAGCCGGGCGGGCTCGAGGTATTCGGGGTCGCCCGTATAGCTCACGACGGCATCGTCCTCCGGCATCGGACAGCTCGGTGGTCTCGCCCCGGAGCGGCGGGATCGCCGAAGGGAACGCGGTGGTGATCGGGGCGGCGCGTTGGCGACTGGTGATGGCGGCTCTTGTCACAGGCCGCAGTGTTCGAGGTTTTGGCGGACGACCAGGAGTGGCGTCCCGCCAATAGGTGTGAATCCCTGGGGATCTCAACCCCGGTGTAGTCAGGGTTGAGCGTGCACCTCAAGCGCCTGTCGTTGCAAAGAGGTGGGCAGGCCCGTGATTCTGGTTTGAGAGCCACCTCAACCAGCCGAACTGTCTCCAAACAACGCAGTACAGCAAAATGAACAGCCTGACCCCTTTGAACTAATATGCAGTCTCCACCTTGGCTCCGAGGGCCATCGGATGCCACCGTTTTTTGAATAAATGAAAAACATGAAAGAGATGGGCAAGGTGTGTCGGGGATTGCGCTCCCGTGAAAGAGGATGCGTCCGGCGAGTGGGGAATACACCTAGTGAACGGGATGTACGCTTGCAAACGTCCTAGCAGGCTGGGAGGCGTTACCCGACTCCCGTTGCTCAGATGTAGGACCCGAGATACTCGTGGACACAAGTCACGGCGAGGGCACCGTCGCCGATGGCAAAGGCGACCCGCTTGGTCGTCCTCGCGCGGCAGTCCCCCGACGCAAAGACGCCCGGCCATGAGGTCTCTAGGGCGCAGGGCAGGCGGTTTTCCGCCCACTCGTCGAGCTGGGCGACATCGACACCTGTGTAGATGAAGCCCTTTTCATCGCGGGCGACTCCAGCAGGGAGGAAATCGGTGCAGGGGGAACCGCCGATGAAGATAAAGACACCGGCCGTTTCCTCTCGCGTGCGCATAGCGGCCGCCTTGTCGATCACATGGATGGCCTCGATTGAGGCGGCGCCTTCTACGGCCTCCATTTCCGTCTTGTAGCGCACGGTGATGCGCGGATTGGCGAGAACGCGAGAACAGAGGTAGTCCGACATGCTCTTGGCTATGTCATCACCCCGGATGAGCAGGTTGACCTCACTGGCAAAGGTGGACAGATACATCGCGGCCTGCCCGGCAGAGTTCCCCGCCCCGATAACATGGACTGGCATGGACTGGCAGAGAATCGCCTCGACTTGGGTCGCATTGTAAAATACACCTGAGCCCCGGAGAGTCTGAATCCCGTCTAGCTTCAGCTTTCGGTAGCTGATACCAGTGGAGATGATGACTGTCTTTGTGCAGGCCGTCTCGCCCGTGCAGAAATCGATCTGGTACATGCCATTCTCCGTCCGGCGGATCGACAGGACGGATACCGGGGCGATGAAATCTGTGCCAAATTTAAGGGCTTGCAGGTAGGTGCGTATCGCCAAGTCGCGGCCTGAGAGGCCTGCGGGAAATCCCGCATAGTTCTCTATCTTCGAGCTGGAGCCTGCCTGTCCCCCGGGCCCGATAGTATCGACAACGAGTGTACTCAGCCCCTCCGAGGAGGCATAGACGGCTGCCCCTAGGCCCGATGGCCCTGAGCCGATGATGACGGTGTCGTACAGATCTTTCCGCACCTCGCGCTGGATGCCGATGTGGCGGGCCAGCTCGGGCAGTGTCGGATTCCGATAAATCTCGTGCGGCCCATACATGAGCAGGGGGAGCTCGGAGCAGCTGATCTGTAGGGCGTCAAGCCTTTGTCGCTCTGCCAGAATATCGATGTTTTTCCATGTGTGGGGCACTCCGTTGCGATAGAAAAACTCTTGGATCTGCATCGTCTTCTCGCAGTCTTTGTGGCCGTAAACTCGGACGCCCTCAAAGCTCGTCTTGTCGAGCAACTCCCGGCGGCGAAGGAATGCCGTCATCATCCGATCCCCGATCGTCGGATAGTGGACAAGGAACGAGCGGATCTTGTCCGAGGGGATGCGGATCGCCTTCACCGCGGTCAGGGCCACAATATTGACCACTCCTGGCCGACCGGTGAGGAGATCGAGGTCGCCCACAAAGTGCCCGCGCACATGCCGCATCACCTCGACGTCGCGTCCTGTCGAAATATCAACCACCTGCACGGTACCCTCAGTTACGAAATAGCAGTCGTAGTGCCGGGTCCCGGCCTCGATCAGCAGCTCGCCGGGGGCAAATTGACACGCCTCACCCGCTTCGAAAACAGAGGCAAGGTCGGCACCCAGGAAAACGGGAAAGGCTTCGGGATCGGAAACAACGTATTCCGCTGGGAATAGCATGGCCGGTAGTCTAGCTAAACTACGAACAAATATACAATGTATGGATGGTTTTTGGGAAGTGGTTTGAAAGCCTCCTTCAGTCAAGCTAAACAGATTCTTAACCTCTGTCATCGCCCACCTCAATGAGCTGGGCATGTCGATGCACCAAGCCACCATCGTTGATGCCACCTTGATTACTGCTCCCAGTCCACTGAGAACAGGGAGGGGAATACAGCTGCTCTGATGAACAACGTGTTAGGGAGGCTCTGGAAAACCCGAGCCATCCGCGCGAAAATATCCCTGTAATCGCAGGCGCGGACTGGGTTCATGGGCAGCAAGCAGCTCGGATTCGGTGATTACGAGCAGACCACGGCCAAGAAGCGCACGAGGCGCGA